>NZ_ATWF01000001.1:2213406-2379887 GCF_000421105.1 Limisalsivibrio acetivorans | reverse complement strand
AACTCTTTCGAGTTGTTATCCCTCTCTCCGGGGCAGGTTCCTCACGCGTTACTCACCCGTGCGCCAGTGTAATCACACCCGAAGGTGCTTTCCCCTTGACTTGCATGTGTTAAGCACGCCGCCAGCGTTCGTTCTGAGCCAGGATCAAACTCTCCGTCCAAACTCAGTTATATCTTTTTCCCTTTTCTCGGACCGGCCTATTCTATTGTCAAACAACGTTTAACTTGCTCTGTTATCCCTCCCGCTCTCGTGAGCGGAAGGAAGTTATAACCAATCTCAGCCGCGAAGTCAATCACTTTTTTTAAAAAAGTTTTTAACCTCGTTCCAAGCCCGTTTCAACGCTCATACCTGGAAACGGTTTCACCGTCCTGATGTATTATCATTGAAATCGAACCGCCGGAACATCTCCGGCTGGAATGGATTATACCTATCGGTAAGTTCTTATATCCCTTAACGAGGCCTGCTCTCTTTCGGATGCGTCACCAATGGTGAACACCCTTAACAAGACTCCCGGCCAACTTATCGGCCAACGGAACCAAACTCACCCTGCTTTCAAACAAATCTACCTTCCATGAACACCAAATCAGGTGCTTCCCAAAAGGTTGCCGTCCTTGCGACGGAAGACAGTTATAACGAAAATAACGGGCTGATGTCAATAAAATATTTGATAAATTTTCAGGAAACTCAAATACCTCACGACATCAGCCTTTTATACTATTCCACAAGAACGAAGTCTCCGTTTTGAATCTCTACTATTACGAAGGCATCCTTGGATAGACCTGTATGATCCTCGGGGGTCATATTAAATTCGCCCGCTATGCCTATGAACCCCTTAATAGACTCAAGCTCCTCAAGGAATTTGTCCATATTGCCGTTTGCCTTTTCGTAGGCGATCTTGAAGAGATGGAACGCATCGTAGGCGTGGCCGCCGAAGACGCTTACGGAATCGTCAAACTTCTTCTCATAGGCGTTCTTATAGTCGATGAGAACATCTTTGTATTTGTCACCCTCCTCAAGCTGCTCTGCAACCATGAGCCTGCCTGCGGTGAGCTTAATTCCCTCTGCTGCATCACCGGCAAGGTTGATGAACTTTTTCGAAGCAACACCCTGAGTCATATATAGGTTGTCGATGCCTAGCTGCTTTGCGTTTCTGGCAACGATGGCGGGAGCGGGCCCAACACCCCAGCATATAACTGCATCGGGCTTTGCTTCTTTTATCTTAGCGAGTTGAGCAGTCATATCCTTGTCGGTATCGTTGAATTTTTCCTGGATTATTATATCGACGGGGTATTCCTCTGCTATATCAATGAGAGCCTGCTTGCCTGTTTCGCCGTATCCGCTCTGGGCAGTGATGATGGCGATTTTTGTCTTATTTTTGGACACCAGATACTCGTAGAGCTTCTCAGCGACCTGGATATCTGACTGGGGTGTCTTATAGACATACTTAGAAACAGGCTCAACTATCTTACGGCTTGCGGCACAGGATATGAGCGGAACCTTGTATCTTTCGGCCATATCCTTTATCACAAGGGTGGAGCCTGTTCTGGTGGGTCCTATTATCGCAGATACCTTGTCTTTTGTTACGAGACGTTTGAAGTAGTTGAGCGTACGGTTTTCCATCCCCTGGGTATCATAGAAGACAAGCTCGATCTTATCTCCGTTGATGCCTCCCTGGGCGTTTGCTTCCTCAACGAGCATCTCAAGGGTCTGCTTCTCCGGCATACCGAGGTATCCGGCTGGGCCTGTCACTGCGAAGAGTGCACCGAGTTTAACGGTTCCCGCAAAGGCAAATGACGAAAAAAGCATTGCCGCGACAACAAGAATAATCCTTTTCATGTTTCCTCCATATATGTGTTTTTACCCTCTGTCTTGTACATAAGAACAACGGCGGTGGAGGCTATCCCCTCCCCTCTGCCTGTGAAGCCCATCTTTTCCGTGGTTGTGGCCTTAACTGTGACATCCTCTTCGTCGAGGAGACAGTCTTCGGCAATGTTTCTGATCATATCATATCTGTAAGGCGATAGCTTGGGTTTCTGAGCAATTATTGTTGCGTCCACATTCCCCACACGCCAGCCCTTGAGTGCCGCCTGCTTAACTGCCTCACGCAAAAGGAGGCGGGAATCTATATCCTTGAATTTTTCATCGGTATCGGGGAAAAGACCGCCGATATCCGTACCGAGGGATGCACCCGCTATGGCATCAGTTACGGCGTGCAGGAGGACATCCGCATCGCTGTGTCCGGCAAGGCCGAGTTCATACTCTATTGTCACTCCGCCAAGGATAAGCCTGCGCCCCTTTTCAAATTTATGGGCATCGAAACCGCTTCCTACCTTAATTTTCACAAGTGGCCCCCATAATTATTTTGCTTATTCTTATTTAATTAACTAAAATTTTTAAATGAACGAGGTAACGATCGCAACGGTTTTCTTTATGGTGCTCTTTGCGGGGAGTCTTTTCTATTCGGTTAAGTCGAAGAAAAGAAGCCTCGCAAGCTATCTGCTCAACCTTGAGATTGAGTATGCACTTATCGGTGCGGCCATATTCCTCATTGCGGCGTATAGCACGAAAAGCGTTGCATCTATTATATACCTGATAAAGCCGATACTCTACGTTCTGCTCACTTTCATGGGGCTTGTTATCGGCACCAATTTCAGCATGAAGCTCCTTAAGACTCTGCCGAAGGGGCTAATTGCATATACCCTAACAGTATACATAACAGGGCTTGTACTTCTATACGGGGCTCTATGGGCATACGGCATCGACAAACCGATCATATACGCCATCGCACTGAACTCCATGATGCCCTATTCGATTAACTTGACCACAAAGCTCTTCCGGCTGGACAGGGAGAAGGCGTTCATAAGCCGCCTTGTGGCATCGCTATTCCCCTTCCTTGTCCTCTTCGGTTATACGGCTGCGGCGGGTTTCCATGACTACAGACCAAAGGACTTCGGGCTAACGGTGCTTATGGCACTGGTATTCACATTCGTCTTCTCCCATTACGGCAGGACAAACGAGAAGAAGACTATCAACCTCGTGAGTATCATATTCGTGATCTGCCTTGCGGGTGCGGCTATGTACACGAGTATATCGCCTATAGTTGCAGGATTTCTCGTGGGCTTCTTTCTGTCTGACACAAAATACGGCGGAGCCTTCCATACCCTGACCATGACCTTCGAAAGGTTTCTATACCTCTTCTTCTATGTTGCCATCGGTATTTTTCTAGCCTACTCCGGTGCACCAGGTCCGAGAGAGCTTGTCCTTGCAGGGGGTATTATTGCGCTTCTCGTTTTTGTGAGGTGCATCAACGCCAAAACTATTTATATGAGGCTTCTGCCGACCAAAGAGGATATAACCGGCCTGCTCCCCATCGGGATCCTTCCCGCTGTTATAATAATCGATTACGGAACCAGAGCAGGCTTTGCGGAGGTTGCACCGTTCTTTCCGGTCTTCTTCACCATACACCTTGCAACGGAAATAATTACGTATCTGAGGATAAAGTATGAAACAAAGGCCGTATGACATACTGGCCCTTACTGCGGGGCTGGGCTCACTCTTTGCGCTGAAATACTTCGGGGTTACCGGCTCCAAGGACTCCTTCTTCCTCATTTTCGGCATGAGCCTCTTCATTGCTTTCGCCTCAGCTCGTCTTATGTCCGACTTCGGCTTACCGAAGATAACGACCTACCTCATCGCCGGACTCATACTTGGTCCGCATATGACAGATATATTCAGCCAGAGGATGGTGGACAGCGTTCTTTTTATAGACAAGGTTGCGCTCAGCCTCATCGCCCTCACCGCCGGAGGGGAGATAAACCTTCGCAGCGGCGAGGTCAAGATTCTGAATATAACAAAGTTCGTACTTATGCAGATGTTTATAACATTTGGCCTGTTCTTTGCGGTTCTGTATCCGCTCGGCGGTGTTTTACAGCCCGCGGTCTTCGGCTCCATCGCCGCCATAGTTTTCATGAGTATAATAGCCAACGCAACCTCACCCAGCACCACCGTTGCCGTAATAATCGAGACGGGCGCAAAGGGGCATCTTACCAACGTCGTACTCACATCCGCCATCATGAAGGACATCATCATTATCGTTATATTCACTGCATGCCTCTCCATATTCAGCGCGGCAGGGGAAGAGGCCTCGGTCATGAAGGTTATTATGGAGGAGAGCTTCTCCATACTGGCAGGGGTTGGCGCAGGGTTTCTTATTACACTGTATCTCAGGTATATAAGGCAGAACGAAGGGGTGTTTATACTCATCTTCACGCTTATTACAACGTGGATCGCCGGACAGGTTCATCTTAACCCCCTCCTCATCTTCCTCGCCGCAGGGATTGCTGTCAAGAACCTGTCGATATATGGAAAAAGCCTCGTCAAAACCATAGAGGATAACTCGCAGATCGTATACCTCGTGTTCTTCTTTGTTGCAGGAGCCGTTATAAACCTTGAGGCGCTGAGCTCCATGTGGCTTGCGGCGATTATCATAGTCCTGCTTAGAGCGGTTACCATGCATGTGGGGTGTTACTCAACAGCAAGAGCCACCGGGGAGACATGCGAAGTGCGCAACTACAGCTCACTCGGATTTATCGGCCAGGCAGGAGTAAGCATAGGATTTGCAAAGATTATCGGAACCACCTTCCCCGGTTGGGGTGAGGAGTTTAGAACGCTAATACTCGCCGTTGTGGCCATGAACCAGATAGCTGGGCCGGTCGGCTTCAAATGGGGATTGAAGAAGGCGGGGGAAACGAGATAGTCAACCTGTAGTTAACAACAATCCCTTTCAACAAAGAAGAATAACGAACCTGTTTATATCACACCTTCCCATATAACCCTCATGCCTATATATCAATTATGCAATACTTGCGCATGTCGCCCCCTACCAACAAGGGATAAACTTTTATAACATTGTTCTTGATCTCTTCGATTTTTTAATCCATATTTACATTAAGAACACTTGTTCATTTCCGAGTTGTTTACTGGGTTTAACCCGCGAGGAGGTCGGCCATGCTTCATATATTGATGATAAGCGGAACAGCCATCGGTGTTATGTTCGCCATATGGGTTGTCGGCAAAGCTATCCAAGCACTTCAGGGCAAGTGCACCAAGGCCCTTGAGTATGAGGAGTTTGTCAAACTGATAAAGACTGAGCCGGACCTCCACCTCATAGACCTCACCGAACCGGATTACTTCAAGAAACATCATATAAAAGGCGCTGTGAATATCCCCGGCGAAGATTTCCAGCAGTACGCTGATACACTCCCGGACGATAAACTCTGTGTTATGTACTGCAGAACTGGGCTGCAAAGCAGACGTGCATTCCAATTCCTCACCGAAAACGGCTACAGCACCGACAATCTCTACTACCTTGATGCAAAGATGATGTACGTGGCCAAGTATGAAGGGAAAGAGGCGCAGTGAGGGAACTTTGTTCCCTAAAAAGTTCCCCCTTGTACTAATCTGGGAAATTCATCATCCTGAGAATTTCCCTGCCGCTACGCTTGGCAAAGCCTTCGCTCCGCTTACTTCCGTTACAGAATATGAAACAGAGCTCCATATTCTTCACTTCAGGGCTGTCTTTAATTATATCTATGGAATTTTCCATCCATGGAAATTCCATTGTTGTTCGGGCAGGGAAACCCTGCCCTCTCGCACTTCCGGCTACATAAATTGAATACAATTCAATTTAGTTTCGCCTACAGGGCTTCCATCCTTGGAAGCCTGTTGCATTTCAACCTTATTTGCATGATTAGCATAAGCTTTCATGGATGGGATCATCCTATATATTAACCACTATAATTATCTTTCAAATGGGTTTTTGAGGGGTGCGGGGAACTTTGTTCCCTAAAAAGTTCCCTGCGATTTTTTCCTTTCATACTCAAATTAGAAATAAGCCACTAATCTCTTTGTCTTGCGCTTTCGCGCCACATACTTTTTACGCAGATTGTAATAGCAATCTTATCACTAATATGAAATAAAAAAGGCTCATGCCATGCAGTCTTCACCACAAAAACTTTCTCCCGAAGGAGGAGCACAGCAATGAGCCATAAGCATCTTAGCATTAGAGATCGAGAAATACTAGAGCGTCTACTTCGCCAGGGATACTCACAACGTAAAATATCCGCAATATTAGGCATTACACAATCTGCTGTAAGTCAGGAAATCAGTCGTAATAAGGATTGCTGTAACAGATATCGAGCTAAAGCATCCCACTCTCGAGCCTTACGTAGGCGCAAAAAGACTAAGGGCGGATTTCGTAAGGATAAGGGATTTTTGTTAAACTATGTCCGAGAGAAACTAGAACAACACTGGTCACCGGAGCAGATATCCGGTCGTTTAAAGAGAGATTATCCGTGTGAGTCAGATAAACATATATCATTTAAGAGCATATATTTATGGGTACGCAAGGGTATTGACCATGAGTACAGGGATGTTCCCTTACGTGGCTACCACAAGTATTTCAGGACACACCGAGGTCGTAAACGCACTATAGGTATAAAGGCAGGAAGTCGTTCAGCCAAGACAGACCTTCCTCGCATTGAGGACCGTCCAGAAGAGGGTTTTGGAGTATGGGAGAGCGATCTTATAAGTGGTTACAACAAAAGCGGTTATATAGCAACTTTTGTAGAGAGAAGTACTGGTTTTATATGGGCTGAGAAACTTGAGAACAAGTCTATAAAAGAATATAACCGCTCAGCAATAGAGTGTATAAGGCGCTTTGGCAGCTCTAAGTTTAAATCCATAACAGTAGATAGAGGTAAAGAGTTTTACGGTTATAAGTCAGTAGGAGTACAGTTCTATTTCTGCAATCCGATGAGTCCTAATGAAAGAGCACTTAACGAAAACATGAACGGGCTTCTTCGGCAGTATTTTCCGAAGAGAACAAGCTTTAAAGATGTAAAGAGTGAAGATGTATACAGGGCAGTAGAAGAGATCAACAATAGGCCTAAGAAAAGATTTGGGTATATGACAACTATGGAAGTACTTGATAGCATGGGCATAGAGATGTGATAAGATTCAATTTACAATTCGCATAGAAAAGTATGCAAAACTATTCCCTCAGAGTTTTACATCCCCCATTGTTACTCATTTATATTCATAAATTCGTAATCGATGGCGGTGCCCTCATTTCGCTCTTTTTCCACCTGAAGTTTTGCTGATGCTGAGGAGTGTAACCGCTTTTCACACATTTAAGTATTCAATATTTACAGGGTATACAGTCTATCACGTGCGGCCAAAACTTCCGGGCGGTTCCAAAAGAGCTCATTCGGCTGTAAAACATTCGGGAAAGATTAAGAGGGTTATTAGCTAAACAGAATATTGGCTACTAGTCACCTGTTTAACGAAAAACCTCTTCACGTCTCACGTTGTTTTCTCTCAAGAGTAAACGTTAGAGCTACCTATTAAACCGATGGAATTTACATGGTCTCATTTTATTTATGGAATTTTCAATCCATGGAAATTCCATTGTTGTTCGGGCAGGGAAACCCTGCCCTCTCGCACTTCCGGCTTCGTGAATTAGGCAGAGCCCATTTCAGCTACGCCTTCAGAGCCAACATCCATGTTGGCTTTATTGTATCAACCTCAAATATGTTATTAGCATAAGCTTTCATGGATGGGATCATATTATATATTAACCACTATAATTTTCTTTCAAATGGGTTTTTGAGGGGTGCGGGGAACTTTGTTCCCTAAAAAGTTCCCTGCGATTTTTTCCTTTCATACTCAAATTAGAAATAAGCCACTAATCTCTTTGTCTTGCGCTTTCGCGCCACATACTTTTTAGAAAAGTATGCAAAACTATTCCCTCAGAGTTTTACATCCCCCATTGTTACTCATTTATATTCATAAATTCGTAATCGATGGCGGTGCCCTCATTTCGCTCTTTTTCCACCTGAAGTTTTGCTGATGCTGAGGAGTGTAACCGCTTTTCACACATTTAAGTATTCAATATTTACAGGGTATACAGTCTATCACGTGCGGCCAAAACTTCCAGGCGGTTCCAAAAGAGCTCATTCGGCTGTAAAACATTCGGGAAAGATTAAGAGGGTTATTAGATAAACAGAATATTGGCTACTAGTCACCTGTTTAACGAAAAACCTCTTCACGTCTCACGTTGTTTTCTCTCAAGAGTAAACGTTAGAGCTACCTATTAAACCGATGGAATTTACATGGTCTCATTTTATTTATGGAATTTTCAATCCATGGAAATTCCATTGTTGTTCGGGCAGGGAAACCCTGCCCTCTCGCACTTCCGGCTTCGTGAATTAGGCAAAGCCCATTTCAGCTACGCCTTCAGAGCCAACATCCATGTTGGCTTTATTGTATCAACCTCAAATATGTTATTAGCATAAGCTTTCTATGTATGGAATTTTCCATCCATGGAAATTCCATTGTTGTTCGAGCGGGGGAACCCCGCTCTCTCGCACTTCCGGCTTCGTGAATTAGGCAGAGCCCATTTCAGCTGCGCCTTCAGAGCCAACATCCATGTTGGCTTTATTGTATCAACCTCAAATGTGTTATTAGCATAAGCTTTCATGGATGAAAGCTCGCTTGCGTAAGTGAGAGGAAAATTTCTTTCTTCGAACGGCAGAATAATTTCCATGGACGGGAAATTATTCAGACAGATAAAGGAGTTTTTAAGGGGATTCTAAGGGGAAAGTTTTCCCTAAAATTTTCCCCTTATACTAATCTAGAAAATTTATCATCCTGCGATTCTCCACTTAATCTTTTTAAATTCGACTATCAAATAGTAGAATTGGCACACAACGGGCTTTCATGTACGGCTGATTTTCTATATTATGAATGCACTGCCGCATAAAGAAGATATGTTCAAAATATAACTGGAGGAAAGATATATGATTATTCGTGTTGGCGACATAGACCATAAAGAGGTTCAGAATCCTAAAGGCGGAGAGGGGAGCGTTACCCAGCTTCTATACGACAAGGCAAGGGAGTTCGGCGGGAATATAAAGCTCTTCGCTGTTATGGATCTACCCCCTAATAGCTCTGTGGGATACCACGAACATGCCGATGACACCGAGTTTTACCTCATGCTGGACGGCATCGGAGAGGTTAACGATAACGGTGTTACCGATATGCTCCACCCCGGTGATCTCATGATCACACCCAAGGGTGAGAGTCATTCAATCACCAATAAAACAGACAATAACCTTACATTCTTCGCTCTTATTGTAGAGTAAGTGAAAACTGCCGGGTTCTGCCCGGCTTGGTTTTTTGTCGTTTAACTCTATACCGGATGTCACCAGCCCCCTTATCGCAGGCCTGTTCAGGTTAACACATAAGGTTGATTTTGGTCGATCTCTTGGTTGACAATCCCGTTGTTTCCTTGTTTATATAACAAGCCTAATTCAAAAAATCACACAGGAGTGTTTAAAATGGAAAAAACTTTCGCCATTATCAAGCCGGACGCTACAAGAGACGGCAACACCGGCAAGATCCTTGAGCGTATCGAAGCTAAAGGCTTCAAGATAGTTGCAATGAAAAAGATGCTTATGACTAAGCAGATCGCCGAAGGCTTCTACGCTGAGCACAGCTCTAAGCCCTTCTATGGTCCCCTTACAGACTTCATGTCCAGCGGACCCTGCACTGTTATGGTTCTCGAGATGGACGGCGCTATCAAGGCATGGAGAGACTTCATGGGCGCAACAAACCCCGAGCAGGCAGAGCCCGGCACCCTCAGGAACGAATTCGGCAAGAACATCGACAACAACGCTGTTCACGGCTCCGATGCTCCCGCCACAGCTGAAAGAGAGATCAAGTACTTCTTCAGCGAACTTGAGATCGTAGGTTAATAGTATGAAATACGTAAGCACACGGGGGCGTGTCGAGCCCATATCTTTCAAGGATGCGGTTATGATGGGTCTTGCGGAGGACGGCGGTCTGCTCGTTCCTGCCGAGGTTCCGAAACTCACCGGGGCCGACATGGAGAGGCTTAGAAACCTTTCCTACCCCGAGCTTGCTTACGAAATTGTCAGCCTCTTCACAGACGATATAGAGCCTGAAAAGCTCCGTGATATCATCAACAGAAGCTACAAGGTCTTCGATACCGAAGAGGTAATCCCCGTTGTAAAAAAGAACGGTATCTACATCGCAGAGATCTTCCACGGACCCACCTATGCATTTAAGGACATAGCTCTCCAGTTCCTCGGCAACCTCTTTGAACACATATTACAGGAGAGGGACCAGCAGCTGAACATCATCGGCGCCACCAGTGGAGACACAGGGAGTGCGGCCATCGCCGGAGTTCGTGGACGTAAAAACATCAACATCTTCATTCTGCACCCCGAAGGGCGTGTCAGCCCAGTACAGGAGATGCAGATGACAAGCGTTCCTGATGAGAACGTGTTCAACCTGGCCGTTGAGGGAACCTTTGACGACTGCCAGTACATCGTAAAATCGATCTTTGCAGATCTTGATTTCAAACGGCAGCACAGCCTCGGCGCTGTAAACTCCATAAACTGGGCAAGGGTACTGGCGCAGATAGTATACTACTTCCACGCCTATTTCAGAGCTGCGGAAAACGGTGAAAAGATACGTTTCGTTGTCCCCACGGGCAACTTCGGCAACATCTTCGCCGGATACTTCGCAAAGCTGATGGGGCTTCCCATTGAAAAGCTTATTCTCGCAACCAATGAGAACAACATACTCTCCAGATTCATCATGGCAGGGGATTACACACTACAGGATGTTGTGGCAACCCACAGCCCCTCCATGGATATCCAGCTCGCCAGCAATCTTGAAAGATACCTGTATTTCCTCTATGAAAAGGATACAGAGCGCATAAATAGACTTATGGAAACACTTAAACAGGAGAAGGGAATCAAATTCCCCGAAGCTGATGTGAAGAAGGTTCAGGAGGAGATCGATACCTACTCCGTAACCAACGACGAAACAGTCGGCGTTATACGAGACTTCTACAACGAGACAGGCTACGTTCTCGATCCTCATACGGCCTGCGGCGTAAAAGCCGGTCTTGTCCATAAGGAAGAATTTAAAACCGTATGCCTCTCCACGGCTCATCCGGCAAAATTCCCCGACGTTGTTCGTGATGCCATAGGCGAAGATCCGGACAAACCTGAGGGGATCAAAAGGATCGAAGGGCTGGAGAAACGCAAGGTTTCCATCGATAACGATATTGAGAAGGTAAAGGCCTACATAGCCGACAACGTTTAATGAAAACACCCATAGAACTGTTTAATTTCGAGCTCCCCGAGGGGCTCATCGCACAGAAACCCCCATATAGGAGGGGTACTTCCAGGCTTCTATATATCGAACGGGAGGGTGAGAGCGAGGACAGACGCTTTAACGAGCTCCCCCTCCTGCTGGATGAGAGCAGGTTTCTGGTTATCAACACCACCCGTGTCATCAATGCCCGCCTGCTGGGTCAGAAAACGACTGGCGGAAAGGTGGAGATATTCCTCATAGAACGCGTGGACGAAACCGCCTTTACGGCACTCACCAACGGCAAGGTAAAGCCCGGTATGGACATCATGGTCGGCGAGGCCGTATTGAACATCGAAGAGTTCCTTGATGAGGGGGGACTCCGCCTCATACGCTTCAAGAGCCACACACCCGAAGAGGTTATGGAGCAATGGGGACATGTGCCGCTACCTCCATATATAAAGAGAAAGGATACCTCTAAGGACAGGAGCTGGTACCAGACTGTCTACGCAAAATCCGGCGAATCCGTCGCCGCCCCCACCGCAGGGCTACATTTCACCGATGAGATCATGGATGAGCTCAGGGCAAAGGGCGTTGAAGTGATAGAGATAAGTCTCGATGTGGGAATAGGGACCTTCCGCCCCGTTAAGGATGAACACCTCGAGGATCACCGGATGCACAGCGAAAAGTACCACGTTTCCGAAGAGGCGGCTGAGCGGATCAACACGCTCAAGGCGAAAGGTAAAAAGCTGGTTGCGGTGGGAACCACAGCGGTGCGGACCATAGAATCCGCCTTTGACGATGAAGGAATTATCCACCCGGGGAACGGTTCCACCGAACTCTTCATAACCCCCGGCTATAGTTTTAAGGGAGTGGATGAGCTGATAACGAACTTCCATCTCCCTAAATCAACACTCCTCGTCCTCGTATCCGCCTTTGCGGGAAGGGAAAGGATGCTCAAAGAATACGAACAGGCCGTAGAAAAAGAATACCGCTTTTTCAGCTACGGCGATGCAATGTATATAAGGTAAAAAGAATGTTCTCATACGAACTCCAGCACAAAAGCGATAAATCAAAGGCGAGAGCCGGCCTCATAAAGACTCCCCATGGCGAGATCGAAACACCCATATTCATGCCCGTTGGCACGGTGGGCTCCGTCAAAGGAGTATGTCCGGAGGATCTCAACGCCCTCGGTGCACAGATCATCCTCGGTAACACGTACCACCTGCACCTCCGCCCCGGGGATGAGGTAGTTGCCCATTTCGGCGGGCTCGCCTCCTTCAACAACTGGAACAAACCCACCCTTACCGACAGTGGCGGCTTTCAGGTATTCAGCCTCGGCAAACTCAACAAGATAACGGAAGAAGGTGTTCATTTCCGCAGTCATCTGGACGGAAGCAAGCTCTTCCTCTCACCCGAGACATCCATGGAGATCCAGCAGAATATCGGTGCGGATATTATGATGGCCTTCGACGAATGCGTCTCCTACCCCAGCGAGCGCAAATACGTTGAGGAATCGGTGGAGCTCACAGCAAGATGGGCGGAGAGATGCCTTAAGGCAAAGACCAATGACGCTCAGGCGCTCTTCGGTATTATTCAGGGTGGCGTACACAAGGACCTCAGGCAAAGGAGCGCAGAGCAGATAACAGCCCTCCCCTTCGACGGCTTCGCCATAGGGGGGCTCAGCGTCGGCGAGGATATCCCCACCATGTATGAGATCACCGAGCACACCACCGATTTCATGCCCGAGGACAAACCACGCTACCTCATGGGTGTTGGCACCCCCGAAGATCTGCTGAACGGCATACTAAGGGGCGTTGACATGTTCGACTGTGTAATGCCCACAAGAAACGCACGGAACGCCCTTCTCTTCACAAGTGCAGGGCGGGTGCATATAAAGAATGCGGAGTTCCGGCTCAGCGATGGTCCTGTTGATAAGGAATGTGACTGCTACACATGCAGAAATTTCAGCAGAGGATATCTGCGTCATCTATACAAGGCGGGGGAACTCCTCGCCTACAGGCTTAATTCCATTCACAACCTGCATTTCTATCTTTCTCTTGTCAAAAGGGCTAGAAATGCTATAAAGTATGGGTTCTTTGAGGACTTCTATTCAGAAACTCTAGATAAAATGAGACCAGGAGGAAACAATGTTTAACGGCATGATAACGGCCGCTGCCGCTCCCCAGGGGAATCCCCTTATGTCGCTCCTTCCGCTCGTTCTGATATTCGGTATATTCTACCTTATGCTTATCAGACCCCAGCAGAAGAAGCAGAAGCAGCATGTACAGATGCTCAATTCCCTTAAGGCCGGTGACAAAATCATCACCGCAGGCGGTATCTACGGCCAGATAGAAAGGGTTCTTGATCAAAACACATTTATTGTTGAAATCGCAGACGGCGTTAAGGTGAAGCTCAGCAAGAACGGCATCGCCGGACTCGCTCAGAATCCCGAACAGGAAGCAAATAAGGATAAGTAATGAATCTTAAACTCAGATGGATCATAATCGCAGTTGTTGTTGCATGGTCCGTCTTCTCTGTGCTCCCCATGGGCAAGCAGATGAAGCTTGGCCTCGACCTTCAGGGGGGTATGCACGTTATCCTCGGAGTTGAAACGGATAAAGCTGTTGAGGCAAGAATCGACAGTTACGTCACAAAACTCCGCAAGGAGCTCTCAGCAGAGAAGATTGATTTTAGCTATGTTCAGGTTGATGACAGGGGCAGGCTGAACATCTCGCTTAAGAACGACGAGGCTTTCTCTCAGGTTAAGGAGATCATAACAAACAGGTATCCCTCCCTCGAAGAGATAGCATCTGGAAACCCTGAGGATATGCTCAGCTTCCGCTTTACCGAAACAGCTGTTAAGCGAATCAAGGAAAGCGCTGTGGAGCAGTCCCTTGAGGTTGTCCGCAACCGTATCGATGAATTCGGTGTTTCCGAACCCGTTATTCAGAGACAAGGAAGGGACCAGATCGTTGTTCAGCTCCCCGGCATCACAGAGCCGGAGAAGGCGATAAGCCTTATCGGTAAGACTGCTCAGCTCAAGTTTCATATAGTTAACGAGAATGTGACCGCAGAGGATGTGGAAAAGGGTAATATCCCCGCAAACTCAAGGCTGCTGTACCAGAGAATCGTGGACCAAACCACAGGGCAGACTATCCAGAAGGTTCCCTATGTTGTGCACAGAGAGGCCGTTCTCTCCGGAGACTACCTTGTTGATGCACAGGTAAACTTCTCCCAGAACAACATGCCCATCGTTGAATTCACACTCGATTCCGCAGGAAGCAAGCTTTTTGAAGAGGTTACGGGGGAGAACGTAGGCAAGAGGATGGCTATCGTCCTTGACGACAACGTTTACTCCGCTCCCACTATTAAAAGCAGGATCGCCGGCGGTTCGGCATACATAGACGGCATGGCAAACCTCTCCGAAGCGAAGGAGATAGCCATCGTACTCAGGGCAGGGAGCCTTCCCGCTCCGGTGGAGATAGAGGAGAACAGAACAGTGGGGCCCTCCCTCGGGCAGGACTCCATCAACAAAGGCTTCAAGGCTGCTATAATAGGCGTTATCGCCATTATGCTCTTCATGCTTGTTTACTACAGACTGGCCGGCTTAGTTGCGGATCTCGCACTCACGATGAACTTCCTTATTATCTTCGGGGTAATGAGCCAGTTTGAAGCCACGCTCACACTCCCCGGTATTGCGGGTCTTATCCTTACGATAGGTATGAGTGTGGATGCAAACGTTCTTATCTTCGAGCGTGTGCGTGAGGAACTGCGTCTCGGCAGAACCCCCTTCAACGCCATTGAGTACGGGTACGAGAAAGCACTCTCCACCATTCTGGATGCCAACATAACAACGATCATCGCCGCTGTGGTTCTCTTCCAGTTCGGAACAGGACCCATCAAAGGATTTGCAGTTACCCTCTCCATCGGTATCCTTGCATCACTTTTCACGGCGATTTTCTTTACAAGAACACTATTCGCCTTCCTTCTCAGAAGGGGCGACAACACCAAACTGAGTATTTAACCGGAGCTGATTATGCTGGAAATTGTAAAACAGGGAACAAGGATAGACTTTCTGTCCAAGGCGAAGATCTTCTTCGCCGTTTCAGGGGCCCTTCTGGTAATCAGCCTCGGGCTGATATTCAGCAAGGGTTTCAACTATGGAATCGACTTCGCCGGAGGTACTGTTATCCAGGCTAGCTTCGAGAACGAGCCCAACCTTGACGAAATAAGAGGCTCCCTCGGCAAGCTTAACCTCGGTGATGTTGTGATACAGAACTTCGGTAACGAAACCGATGTTCTCATACGTGTGGAACGCTCCTCAAAGGAACTTGAGGAAGTATCACGGGAGATTAAGAACACGCTCGAGACCAACTTTAAATCAAACCCCTTCAAGATAGTAAGGGTTGAGCAGGTTGGTCCCCAGGTGGGTGAAGAGCTTAAGACAAAGGCGGGATACGCCGTGCTTTACGCACTCGTGGGCGTACTTCTATACATCGCCTTCCGCTTCCAGCTCAACTTTTCACTCGGAGCGGTACTCGCCATCTTCCACGATGTTATCATAACCCTCGGTATCTTCAGCCTTATGGGTAGAGAGATAAACCTTCCCATTATTGCGGCGCTGCTTACCATCGTTGGTTACTCGCTGAACGATACCATCGTTGTGTTTGACCGGATACGGGAGAACATGAGGGGTGAGGACGCAGAGAAGATGAATCTTAAGGATCTGATGAACAAGAGCCTTAACGAGACGCTCAGCCGAACGGTTCTCACCTCGCTGACAACCCTCGTTGCGGTTCTCTCACTCTACCTCTTCGGAGGTGCTGTTATCAACGGATTTGCCTTTGCACTGCTCATTGGAGTCATCGTAGGAACCTACTCCTCCATCGGTATAGCAAGTGCGTTCGTTTATACCATCAAAACAAAAAAGGAAGCTGCCGCATAAACGGAAGCCTTCCAGACAAGGTTTATAAACAAAAAAGCCCCTCAAATGAGGGGCTTTTTTTTATGTGTAATTAAGTAATCTTTTTACTTGAATACAACGAAAGCTGCGGGATCCAGAATCTGGAATGTGAATGATTCTGTGAAGTAGAGCTGAACCTTCTCGCTGTCGTGCTTATCGTAACCGATGGAGAAATCCATTCCGAGGTTGAGTCTTACATCCCCGCCTCTCTGGGAGATAAGCAGGGCATCATCGATATTGCGGCTCATCACAATGGAACCGCCAATCATATCCTCAATGTGCCTCTTGAGAGGATATCCACTCATGTGGGATACGATCTGCTGCCACTTTGCAGGGCTTACCACAAGGCTGTATGGTCCTTCTACTGCAGCCTCCTTAAGAAGACCGAGAGCCTTGCCCACTGCCGCAGGGATCTCTTCACCCTTTGCGGGAAACTTCTGCGCCTCATGCTCCGAAGAGCTGAGCAGACCTTTAATCCCCGCCTTGGGCAGTCCGTTATATACAGCGTTCTCCTCGAAAGCTGCAATCTCCCTTGCCGCATCCTCGAGGGCATCGAGGTCGATATCCTCTGCACCTCTTACGGCGTTATCCAGCTCCCATATCTTGAGGGAGAAGGGGATCCTGCTCTCCACAAGGGGAAGAACCCTGCTTATGCCGTAGTTAACCTTCGACTTGTCCTTAACAACATCGATACGCCCTTCACTAACGGCACCAGTCATATTTTCAACGGGCACTACATCCACTATCTTCCTCGCGGAAAGTGAGGATGTGAGCACCTCCTTAGCTGTATCGTTTATCTCTTCCCATGCAACCGCATTAACGGGTGCATAGCTCTGTCTAAGAATATCCATATAATAATCCTCCTCTAAAATCATTTACTGATAGTTTTGCTACTTGATCTTGCCGATGCCCAGTCCGCCGGAGCCTTCGGATTCGCCACCTTCATCCTCTTCGTGATGGCCAATCTCTCCTTCTGTAAAGAGGAACTCCCTGAGATGCTCATCCCATGCGGGCATATTTCTGCGCAGCCACTCAAGGGCCATGCATGCGTGCTCGATCTCTTCATCCCTGTTGTGCTCAAGGATAGACTTAAGCTGGGGATCACTTGTTGTATCAGCCCTCTGCTGATACCAATCGATGGCCTCAACCTCTTCCTTCAGACTGTTGAGCGCCCTTGTAAAATCACGCGTCTTTGCGCTAAGTTCTTCAACGGGTTCATGATACTGTGACATTATTTCCCTCCTGTTCAAAAATTATGATCACCTATAATAATAACACAACAAAACACTCTGACAACCCCTAATTAATAATTTTTATCGTTTAGGCTAATACAATAAAAAAGGCCGTCCGAAGACAGCCCTTTTTTAATATTGTTATGTCAGTTAGTTAGCTTTATTCTTGGTAACCGAGTCGCTTGCTTATTTCCCTTGCATACTTTTTTGCCACGGGGAGAATATTATTTACGATCCTCTCATCGGTCATTCTACATGCTGGGCCGGTAACGCTTAGTGCAGCAACGGGAATACCGAGGTAATCCTTAACAGGAACGGCGACACACTTTACCCTTGCCTCAAATTCCTGGTCGTCCATGGCATAATCCTTCTCTGCAACGCCTCTCAGCTCCTTTTTAAGGACAGGTAGGGAGGTTATCGTGGTATCGGTGTATCTCTTAAGTCTTGCGCCCATGTAGATTTTATTGATCTCCTCCTCGGAGGAGTATGCGAGCTGAACCTTGCCGATGGCTGTACAGTATGCAGGCACATCCTTACCTACCCTTGAAACAACACGTACCGGAAGCATCGTCTCTGCTATATCGAGGTAGATAACGTTCCCTTCACGGAGTATGCCGATATATACGGATTCGTTAACCTCGCTGACGATCTTCTCCATAAAGGGTCTTGAAAGCTTGAGGATTCCCAGCTTATTCACAAACTTCTGCCCCAGGTTGAATATACCAATACCGAGGCGGTAGTTCTCCGTGTTCAAGTTCTGCTCTATATAGCCCCTTGATGCGAGGGTAGCGAGGAGCCTGAAAACATTATTCTTATGCAGACCAAGAGCTTTGCTAAGCTCGGTCACGCCGAATTCGTCCTTATTCTCTGCTGTGCGGAAAACCTCGAAAAGCTGCAGTGCGTGATAAACCGACTGAACAGGCTTTACATCGGGTTTGTAAACCATAACCGTCTCCTTAGTTTAGAACCGAGATTAAAGAATCAACATAAGCTCGTATCCCCTAATATATACAGGTTCTAATATCTATTAAATCTTTTATTCTATTTTAACAAACTGCCGCAATGAAGAATATAAAATATCGTTATAAATTACACAAGCTCTTTTTCAAAAAACATTCATTAAAAATAAAACACTAACCACGATATTGCCACATTATATTTCAAAAATCAATATTTCTAATACATTCTAACTATTTTTGGCCACCCAAAGCCTTCAAGTCCGCACCCGAAGGGTACTGGAAGATCCTGAGACCAAACTCGGGCACAACGGCTATGAGATGGTCGAAGATATCCGCCTGTATCGCTTCGTATTCCGCCCAGTCTATGGTGTTTGCAAAGACGTAAACCTGTATGGGCACACCATGTTCCGATGGGGGGAGTTGGCGGATAAGGAATGTCATATCGTCACGCACCTCTTCCTTATTCCTCAAATAACCACCGACATAGGCACGAAACGTTCCAAGGTTAGTGAGCCTGCGGCTGTTTATGCTGTCATGGTCACCGCCGGTTCTGGAGTTATACTCCTTTAGCTCAGCCTGTTTATCCTCAATATATTCCCTCAATACAGCGATCCCCTTGAGCCGCTCGATGTCATCAGCACTGAGGAAGCCGACACTACTCTGATCTATGAATAATGAACGCATTATCCGCCGGCCGCCGCTCTCCTGCATGCCCCGCCAGTTCTTGAATGAGCCGTCTATAAGCTTCCTTGTGGGTATGGTAACGATTGTTTTGTCGAAGTTGCGTATCTTGATGGTATGAAGCGCCATCTCTTCAACATCACCATCTACGTTCAGCTCGGGAACCTCTATCCAGTCACCCACATGGACCAGGTCGTTCAGGATGATAAGGAGACTCGCCACAAAGTTAAGGATAGTGTCCCTGAATACGAGCATAAGAACCGCTGTTAGCGCACCAATGCCGCTGAGGAATCCCCATGGCGACTTGCCGGCTATGAAACTGAAGGCGATCAGCCCGCCGAATATGTATACGAATAGCTTAACCAGCTGGATATAACCCTTTATGGGGCGTTTATATGAGATTGGATGTTCGCCGTATATATCTGTTAATGCACTCAGAAGACGGTCCGTAAATACGATAAGTACGATAATCGTATAGCCGTTCACCAACTGCTTGCCGTGCTTTGCGAAGGACGGGAACAGATCCATCCCGTAATACGCAATAAAAGCCGGTATCAGGGGCACAAGGGCGTGGAATACCCTGCGGTTGTAGAGCTTGTTGTCCCATCTGTACTGTGTTCGGTTCACCGTTGACTCAATAAGCCGGAGCCCGTAACGCTTTGCCAGAATGTATGATATATAGGTCCCTACTATCAAAAGACCTACTTCAGCCAGCACAACCCTGTATGACTCAAGGTAGCTGTATATCTCCTTCAAAATATCCATTATTATGCCCTTATATCAAAGCTGTCCATGTCTCCGGCAAGCTTCTGCCGAACATTGAAGACAGCCTCGTCCTTCTGCTCGTATTTTTTCCATCTTATCAGTGTATTCTCTATATCAAGCTCTTTGAGTTCATCGGAGATGTCCTTCTCAGACTTCACAAGTACATCGAAAACAGTTCCAACCTGCCTTATGGAGATAAAGGTATCGCCTATCCTGCTGAAGGACATAGATATAAATACGGCGGAGTCTCCACCCTCATCCTTCTTGAAACGTATCTTTGCATCGCTCACCTTATCATCGGCGGTTTTAAGGAACCCTACAAGGCCGTCCGCAAGTATTACGTTTGCGATCTGGGTTCTTGTTATCGCCTCTCGCCCTGCTGTGTTCTGCTCTGCTATGGCACGAAATTTCTCATCCCCTTCAACACTTTCACCGGACATCAGCTTATTTTCCATAAAAAGACCGCTGTTCCGTACTGCTTCCTTAAGTTTATCCGGGGTAACATCTGCAAGGTTCAGTGAAGAGAACTTGCCCGTACTCTTCAGGATTGAGCCAAGATCAAAGCCCCCCACCTGCGACTTTACGAAGGATGTGTTCAAACTCTCCATAGGACTTTTGAAAACTGCCAGCTCAAGCATAGGCTCCGTCTGCAAAACCTGTGCAGAAAACTTTGTGAGTAGTGTTTCACCTACCATAGCACGGAAAACGCCCCCCTTCGCCTCAAACAGCTTTGAACCGTCGGGGAGGGTCTTCAATATATTGAGCAGAATCTTATCACCAGGCTTGGCACTAAAGGTATTCTTATTGAGTCGGAATATGGCAGAATCGCCGTCATCGGAAACATTTGCGGATGAGCGTTTGACATCGGCTGTATTGAATGCCTCCTCGGGCCTTGTAACAATCCTTAGCTCAAGCTGATTGCCGTTTCGAACCACCTCAGCACGGAACTTCGCACCCTCACTGAGCCCCGTTCCCTCCATGCTGGCCGTGGCGGTCTTCCCCCGCAGATTAATGAGATACATACCGTTCTCCATCCTGCGGACAACCTTGCCTCCAAGCTTTTCGCCTTCCACAAGATCACCGAGATTAGCGGGGTCAAGCTTTGCTGTGTTATGAAAAAAGTTTCCTATCTTCATTTCGCCATACTACGCACAATCTTTACTTCCGTTGTCGAGATACCAAGCTCCTTCGCAATAGCCTTATCATCCTCCCCCTCTTCGGCAAGTTCCAAGATCTTCTCCTTAAGACTCTTTGTGCCCTCTCTCTCCATGTTAGCCTCGCCAATGCTCCTAAGGCGCTTCTCTGTGAGATCCGCCAAGTCCTCAAGAACATCCTCACGCTCACGTATGCTGCTGTCTAGCTTCTCCGCCACACGCTCACTCTCAAGAACAAGATCACGAAGCTCTTCAATAAAAGGATAAAGATCCGAAGGGGATACATCCACCACACGTGCCTCCAGCTTACGTATCTTCACAATAAGCCAGATAACTACAAAAAGAAGTACAAGAACAGCAAAACTGATGAGCATTAATAGCGTATTTTCAGACATTTAACACCGACCTTTAGTTCTGGATCAAGTTTAACACATTACACTGTTGCAGTCACTATCACGTAATTTATCTACGAAATTCTATTGATAATAGTTCAAACTCCTTTATCTGTCTGAATAATTTCCCATCCATGCAAATTATTCGCCGCTCGAAGAAAGAGGCTTTCTTCTCACTTACGCAAGCGAGCTTTCATCCATGAAAGCTTATGCTAATCATACAAATATGGTTGCTACTCAACAGGCTTCCAGGGATGGAAGCCCTGAAGTGAAGAATATGGAGCTATGCTTCATATTCTGTAACGGAAGTAAGCGGAGCGAAGGCTTTGTCGAGTGTAGCGGCAATGGAATTTCCATGGATGGAAAATTCCATCGGTTTAATAGGTAGCTATAACGTTTACACTCAAGAGAAAACAACGTGCCCCTTGTTAACCTGTTTTGCCAGCAGACATAACTCTCACCACTATTATATTGCGTCCAAGTCCCTTTCTTTTCTTTCCCGAATGTTTTACAGCCGAATGAGCTCTTTTGGAACCGCCCGGAAGTTTTGGCCGTACGTGATAGGTGAGAGAATCCTGATTATTGAACTCTGAAGCGTATGAGGTGCGATTACACTCCTCAGCATCAGCAAAACTTCAGGTGGAAAAAGAGCGAAATGAGGGCACCGCCATCACTTGCGAATTTATGATAATAAATGAGTAATAATGGGGGCTGGAAAACCCTGAGGGAATAGTTTTGCATACTTTTCTATGCGAATTGTAAATTGAATCTTATCACATCTCTATGCCCATGCTATCAAGTACTTCCATAGTTGTCATATACCCAAATCTTTTCTTAGGCCTATTGTTGATCTCTTCTACTGCCCTGTATACATCTTCACTCTTTACATCTTTAAAGCTTGTTCTCTTCGGAAAATACTGCCGAAGAAGCCCGTTCATGTTTTCGTTAAGTGCTCTTTCATTAGGACTCATCGGATTGCAGAAATAGAACTGTACTCCTACTGACTTATAACCGTAAAACTCTTTACCTCTATCTACTGTTATGGATTTAAACTTAGAGCTGCCAAAGCGCCTTATACACTCTATTGCTGAGCGGTTATATTCTTTTATAGACTTGTTCTCAAGTTTCTCAGCCCATATAAAACCAGTACTTCTCTCTACAAAAGTTGCTATATAACCGCTTTTGTTGTAACCACTTATAAGATCGCTCTCCCATACTCCAAAACCCTCTTCTGGACGGTCCTCAATGCGAGGAAGGTCTGTCTTGGCTGAACGACTTCCTGCCTTTATACCTATAGTGCGTTTACGACCTCGGTGTGTCCTGAAATACTTGTGGTAGCCACGTAAGGGAACATCCCTGTACTCATGGTCAATACCCTTGCGTACCCATAAATATATGCTCTTAAATGATATATGTTTATCTGACTCACACGGATAATCTCTCTTTAAACGACCGGATATCTGCTCCGGTGACCAGTGTTGTTCTAGTTTCTCTCGGACATAGTTTAACAAAAATCCCTTATCCTTACGAAATCCGCCCTTAGTCTTTTTGCGCCTACGTAAGGCTCGAGAGTGGGATGCTTTAGCTCGATATCTGTTACAGCAATCCTTATTACGACTGATTTCCTGACTTACAGCAGATTGTGTAATGCCTAATATTGCGGATATTTTACGTTGTGAGTATCCCTGGCGAAGTAGACGCTCTAGTATTTCTCGATCTCTAATGCTAAGATGCTTATGGCTCATTGCTGTGCTCCTCCTTCGGGAGAAAGTTTTTGTGGTGAAGACTGCATGGCATGAGCCTTTTTTATTTCATATTAGTGATAAGATTGCTATTACAATCTGCGTAAAAAGTATGTGGCGCGAAAGCGCAAGACAAAGAGATTAGTGGCTTATTTCTAATTTGAGTATGAAAGGAAAAAATCGCAGGGAACTTTTTAGGGCCTGAATTCAACTAGCAAGTGCAACGGGGTCTATAGAGAATAGTATCTGGTTAGGAGTTTTATATCCAGTTGCTTTTCTTGGTCTGTTGTTTAGTTTCTGCATAATATTCTGAATCTCTATATCATCAACACTTTCAAGCATCCTACTCTTTGGTACATACTGCCTAATGAGTCCGTTTGTATTTTCGTTTATTCCGCGTTCCCACGAAGCATATGGATGAGCAAAGTAGAATTCAGCCCCTAGTATCTCAGATATTTCGGCATGTCCTGCAAACTCTTTCCCGTTATCGGAAGTGATTGTATGGACTAGGTGTGATATCGGTTTCAACATTTCTATAACCGCTTTTGTCACCAGTACAGCAGTCTTTCTTTCTACCTTGCGTATAAGTGTCAGATAAGACTTCCGCTCAATAAGAGAAACAATCGCCTGCTTGTTCCCTTTTCCTATAACTGTATCCACTTCCCAGTCTCCGAATCTCGCTTTCTCTTCTACAATACTTGGACGCTGCTCAATGCTTAACTTGCCATGTATCTCTCCTCTGCGTTCATAAACACCATATCGCTTCCTGCGTTTTCTTCGGCAACGCAGGTGAGTATAAAGTGTTCCACCATGACTTTTATCTTCAAGAATGTGCTGGTAGATACGCTCATGACTTACGTTTATTCCATAATTTTGATTTAGCCAATTGCTCACCTGCTCAGGGCTCCAGTCTTCAAGCAGAAGACGTTCAACAAAATACCATTCAGTTTGTGCAATCCGTCTTGGGACCTTGTCCATTCTTCGTTCAATAGCTTTGCGATGAGCTTGCTTTGGGCGATAACCACGACCTCCTGTGTTTCTGCGTAACTCTCGGCTGATGGTAGATTTATGTACTTTAAGCAAATCAGCTATGTCCGTCTGAGAATGTCCGGTTTTCCTCAGCACATAAATCTGGTACCTTTGTTCACGGGTCAGGTGTGTATAGTTCTTCATTCGGTGCTCCTTTGACGTGGTGGTTAAAGAGCTACGATGCTAACGCACCTGACCTCTTTTGACCACTACTTAAAAGTTGCACTTAATTATTGAATCCAGGGGGAACAAAGTTCCCCACACCCCTCAAAAACCCATTTGAAAGATAATTATAGTGGTTAATATATAATATGATCCCATCCATGAAAGCTTATGCTAATCATGCATTTAAGGTTGAAGCGAATAAAGCCAACATGGATGTTGGCTCTGAAGTGAAGAATATGGAGCTATGCTTCATATTCTGTAACGGAAGTAAGCGAAGCGAAGGCTTTGCCGAGTGTAGCGGCAGGGAAATTCTCAGGATGATGAATTTCCCAGATTATATGGACGGGAAATTTCATAGATAAAATTAGTAAGACAAAAGATTGCAGGGAACTTTTTAGGGAACAAAGTTCCCCACACCCCTCAAAAACCCATTTGAAAGATAATTATAGTGGTTAATATATAATATGATCCCATCCATGAAAGCTTATGCTAATCATGCATTTAAGGTTGAAGCGAATAAAGCCAACATGGATGTTGGCTCTGAAGTGAAGAATATGGAGCTATGCTTCATATTCTGTAACGGAAGTAAGCGAAGCGAAGGCTTTGCCAAGCGTAGCGGCAGGGAAATTCTCAGGATGATGAATTTCCCAGATTATATGGACGGGAAATTCCATAGATAAAATAGAAAAGACTTAACCAGTCCCCTTGATCAGCTCCCTGTCTTTCTCGAATATGAATTTGATAACATTCTCACGAACAGCTTCGTCGAAATCGATAAACAGAGCGTCTAACAGGTACCCTTTTTCTGTGGAACGGCTTCTGGCAACCTCGGCTATGGTGGAGAAGCGGAGTTTACCACCTGTACCAGAGGGTCGTGAGCGGACGTAGAGGCTTTCACCTTTCTTTATCTCATCTTCGGTGAAAAGACCGATACCCTCTCCGCTAAGGTATAGTGCCTTTACAGGACGGGTTTCAGGGCTCATCTCCTGTTCGGCCACATGGAAAAGGATCTCGTCCAGCTTCGAATCCATCTCCAGCAGCATACGGAAAAGGTGTTGGTTGCTTACGGACTCATTGGGGATGATATTCTTTATTTTATTGACTATAGATGTTTTATGTTTTGCGTTCTCACGCTCAGCAAGGCGTCTGTATTCTGGAATTTCAGAGGAGCTGAGAACCTTGATATCGAAGATACCCTTATACTCGACCCTGTGGCTCTGGCTGGGGTATGATGGTGCTTCGCCAGCGGCCTTGAACCTTGCTGTTCCGTCCTGAATACTCACAAAGTTAAGCAAGACACTCCGGTTACGGCCGTTTTCATGCCACTGCATGGAGATCTCATCCGCCTCTTTCAGCATGTTCTCGCTGACGCTTTGGAGTTTAAGCTCTGGCGGAGCCTTTGAAACAAGCTGTCCGTGGGCTGTCTTTATATCATCAGGATAGGTCAGGGTTAATCTTGCCCTTAGCATTACGCCTCCAGATCGATTATATGTCTTGAACCTTTTTTTCTAGCGCTCTTCTTTTTTCTCTTCTCACGCTCACGCCGTTCCCGCTCCCTCTTCTCCTTCTCTTTATCATCCAGTATAGGATTTTCTGAATCGGGTACGTTAGTTACGGTCTCTGATTCCTTCTCTCTCTGACGTTGGGATTCCTGGGCGAAATGCGCCTGTCTATTTTCAGCACTTTTGTCCTGGACCTCCTGAACCTTCTCGGCAACAGGGGTTTTGTTGAATACGGTTTGAATATCAATAGGACCAGCCGGCATAATCCACCTCTTTAAGGCATAACCCTATCAATAATATTCGGCTAAAACGGCCCGAAATCAAGTCCGGGCCGCTTATTACCTTATTTCATATAGACAATGCCGCCGCCGAAGTTCTTCATTGTGAAGCTGTCGTTGATCTTATTCAACGTCTCGGAATGCCCCAGGAACATGTGTCCCGGCATGCCCAGCGTGCGGTGGAACATATCAATAACCTTCTTCTTCGCATCCACATCAAAGTAGATGAGAACATTTCGGCAAAAGATAATATCAACCTTACCAACCTTGCTACCCACAACAGGGCTCAGCAGGTTTGCCTGAAAGAACTTGATCTTGCTCTTTATGGACGGATCCAGCTTATAGGTGAACCCGTCTTTGGTGAAATACTTGCTTGTGATGTTAGGCGGAACCCCTCTGAAGGAGACCGTTCTATAAACACCACTCTTTGCTGTATTGAGTACCTCGGTATTGATATCCGATGCCATGATTTCAATGTTCAGCTTGTTGAAAAGTCCCGCCTCATTGAGGAGTATGGCAAGGGAATAGGGTTCTTCACCGGAGGAGCATGCAGCGGACCAGATCTTTATGGAACGCTTACCCTTAGCCTGCAGCTCGGGGATAACCGTCTTAACCATGTAGTCCATCTGCCCCCGCTCACGGAGGAAGTATGTCTCGTTAATCGTAACGAGGTTCAGTAGGATCTCCATCTCCTCGTTCTTCTTAACGTTATACTTGAGGTAGTATATATAGTCCTTGAAGCTGTTGAAGTTCAGCTCCTGCAGACGCTTTGTAAGCCTGTTTTCCAGCAGATACTTCTTGCTGTCCGCAAAGGATATTGCCGAGTTTTTATAGATTATATCCTTTAGCTCGACAAACTCATCCTCTTTTATCTTAATCGTGCCTGACTGAATCATATCGCTTCCAGAATAGACTGTATTTTTTCACGGACATAGCGATTATCTTCGCTTTCAAGCCTTTTTTTAAGCAGTTCCATATAGCTTTTGGGCTTTGAGTTGTCCAGAATCTCCACACATTTGAAACGAACCAGCCAGCTATCGTCCTTTTCAATGAGCTTAACAGCAGCCTCCACAGCCATGGAGGAGTTGAGCCTCTGGAGCGTTCCAATAACCTCTTTACGTATATCCTCGTTTTCATCGTCTATAAGGCTGAGCAGGAAATCAGAAGTATCGAAATCGATCTTCCCAAGTGCCTCGATAATGGCGAGCTTTACGTTATCCTCAACATCGGGATAAACCTTCTTGAGAGGTTCTACGCAGTCCGCCGTGCAGATTTCGCCAAGTGCCTTAGCGGCAAAGTATCCAACCCAGCTGTCATTATCATTAACACGGGCCATTATCTCGCCGATGCGGTCCTTCGCCTTAATACGTACAAGACCGCCGGCAGCCACCTCACGCACCTTGAGGGAGCTGTCGTCAAAATACTTCAGCAGAAGGTCTGCAACATTCTGCCTGTTGAAGGAAGCGACGCTCTTAACAACCTGCGCCCTGACATCCTCATCCTGCTCTTTCTCAAGATGGTTAACGAGAATCTCGAAGCTCTTTTCGTCGTTGATAAGGGATAGAGCCTGCGCAGCAACCTTGCGAAGACGCTTGCTGTCATTCGAAAGCAGGGAGCCAATAATCTCCGCATCGCTGTCATCGGCCAGCAGTGCGATGGAGCCAGCGGCGGCCTCGGCAACGTCTACGATATCGCTTTTGAGGAAATCGTATATCCTCTGCTTATATTCGGTTTCACCCATCCATCCAAGTACGAGTATGGCGGCTCTAACCACAACACCGGCATCGCTTTCAAGGCATGCGGCAATCTTGTCCACAGCGTCGAAGTCGTGGGCTTTGCCTATTGTAAGCACGGCATACTCTTCGAGGAGTGCATCATCCATATCAAGCACCTCAAAGAGACGCTTCCTTATTTCATCATTATAGTTTTCTGCAAGAAAGTCAGAGGCTTTGTCCGCCTCCTCCGCATCGAGGAATTTTTCTATGAGCTCATCGATTTCGTAAGAGGAGTAGTCGTCGGATATGGTAAAAAGCGGAAGAAGATTTGTCATCTCTAGGAGCTGGAATACCTCCTCGCTGACATTAACCAGAATGAATTCGCTTTTCTTCTTCTGGGCTTCCTTCTTCATGGCAAGGATGCTTGCAAGCGCCTTGCTTTGAAGATAGAAGCAGTTTTTCAGATCGAGTATAACTCTGTTTAGCCCCTGCTCACCTGCGATTGTCTTCACAAGGTTGTTAAAACTGGCAATGGGCTCGTCCTGCTCAAGGATTATCTTGAGGCAGCCGTTATCTTTTTGGAGTTCAGCTCCCATATCATAAACCTACCCCAGAGCCTGAGCCTCTGTATCGTATATTTTGAATACCTTATCAAGGCCTGTGAAGGCGAACATTTCCCTGATGTCGCTGGACATCTCGCAAAGGGCCAGCTCTTTTTTCATCTTATTAGCATTCTTAAGCAGATCTATGATCTCCCTAAGACCGGAGCTGTTCATATAAACAACGCCTTTGAAGGAGAGAACCACAGCATCCGCTGAGTTGAACATGTCGAGAACCTTCTTCTTAAGCTCCCCTCCGGTCTGGGCATTTACTTCCCCTTTGATATAAACAACCTGTTTTCCGCTCTTTTCCTGAATATCAAACATTCTTAGCCTCCTGACTGAATTATAGTTTTTTAAATGCCAGTAAAGTTATATCGTCCTCGAAGGGATGCCCCTCCGTAAAGCTCTTTACATCGTCCATGACGTTGTTGATCATCTCGCTGACGGGCAGCTCGCTGAACATCATAATCTTAGAGATAAGCCTGTCGTAACCGTACTGCTCCCTCTGCAGGTTCATCGCCTCGTTGAGGCCGTCGGTATACATGAAAACGATGTCACCCGCATCTACCTCCAGCTCACCTTCTTCGTAGTCCACAGAATCGAATGCTCCGAGGAAGAGCCCCTGGGCCGAAATCTTGCGGACAAGCATCTCGGACTTATCGTAAACCAGCAGGGGGTTGTGTCCCGCACTGGCGAAGTTGCATTTGCCTGTGGCGGAATCGAGCACCAGATAGAACATGGTGACGAAGTCGTTCGTATGTATATTGTCACAGAGGATCTCGTTCACCATGGCAAGTGCCTCCGAGGAGGCTATGATGTCATAGGTGTATGAACGCATGATCGCCCTTGTTATTGCCATTATAACAGATGCAGGGATGCCGTGCCCCGAAACATCGGCAACGCCCAGTCCCCAGTAGCCGTTGCTCATCTCGATACAGTCGTAGTAATCCCCCCCTGCGTGCTCAGCGGGGATGTAGTATGAGCCAAAATCGTAACCCTCTATCTCTGGTAGCTTTTCCGGGAGAAGACTGGACTGGATCTGCCCCACCTGTGTAAGCTCTTCATCGATAATCCTATGGGCATCCTTAAGTTTTTCATTCATTCTGAGAAGATCCTTGTTAAGCAGAGACATCTGCCGCTGTTTCTCCTCAAGAACCTTTTGCTGACTCTTTATCTCTTCAATGAGCTTAAGCTCTTTCGTGGTGTCTCTTATACTTTCAACTATATACTGATCGAACCTGTTGAATCCCACAGTAAGCTTCTTTCCGTTCGACTCACGAAAGGACTTGGCGACCGTTCTGTCCTTGTAGGGGCATTCGGCACACTGCTCGGTGTAGCCGTATATCTCCCAGCATTTACCCTTCTTTACCTCACTGCTTCGAAGGCCGCACATCTCTAAAAGACCCGTATTAGCAATATTTACAGAGAAATCAGGATTAACAACCATAACTCCTTCTGAGAGTGAGTTGACGGTGTTCATGATAAATTTGTGTTCCTTCTCTGTCTCTTTGCGGCGGAGATTAAGGATAACATTGGAGGCCTTGAGTTCTTTTGTATGGTGGGTAAGTTTATCGATGAGCTTCTTGGTGCTGGTTCTGTCTTCAATAATCTCGGCGAACATGCCGTTTTCCAGCTGCTGAAACCGGGCTGAAAGAAGTTTTCTGAAGCCCCTGTGTGTTATAGTATCATGCTCAATATCAATGGGGATTCTGTTCTTCTTGATAGTCTCAAGCTGGCAGTTGTCGCAGGGCTCCATCCTGTTGAAGATGCTCAGGTGACATTTCTTCCCCACCAGCTTCTCAGGCTTTTTCCCTGTGAGAGTTTTTATTGCATTGCTGCAATACTGTATTCTGTAATTTTCATCGACTACAAAAACTACCTCGTTTATGTAGTTAAGAATCTCTTCGCTAAACTCCATATAGCACGGAACCTTCCGTCGTAACCTGAAAACTGATGCATAAAAAAATAAAGTCCTGTTTCATCACTATTTCAGGTGATTTTTTAGTAGTCTGAATCTAAACAAGCATAACATATTAATCAAGAAAAAATACATTTTATCCTTAACTTCTTAGAAGTTACGGACATTTTTATAAACAAAATATAATCAATTTCTTGTTAATGAAAAAAGGAGAACGCCCATGGCAATGCCGGATATTATCACTGAGATCCCAATCAAACGCCATGCAAGGGTCTGGGATTTGCTCATCTGTTCATGCTTGAACACATCTACATCATCCTTAAGTTCCTGTAGCCTCCGGAGATCCTCATCGACCTGATCCCGAAACCGCTTCATATCATCCTCGCTCTCAAACTCTATGACTGCGCCGATGTACATAACAAGATACTGCATAACAGAGAACAGACGCTCACGCACCTCTGAGAAATGATCGATAAACCTGTAGGATGAAACCTTTATGGATTCGGGGAGATAATCGTGCTGAACGTTCTTGAACCGCTCTTTGATGTCGGGTGTAATGTTGTCGATATCTTCTATTTTATCAATATCATCGAGTGTTTTTCGAACCATCCCCGTATATTTATCCACAAGGGCGGGTATCGTGCTTGTTTTAACAAAGACCGAAGCCTTGCGCTCCTCTTTCCCCTTCAGGTAGTTCTTGATCATCATATAGCCGCTGGGAACACTCTTTGACTTACGCTTCTTTTTAAAGCGGGAGGCCTTCTTCATATCAAGGGCGGAGACTGTCTCCATGATATCTGTGGGGGTGAATATGTAGTGGTCACGCCCGTCCAGAATATCCTTTTCATCAATGCTTAGACTCCCGTTGGTAAAGAAGAAGAGCTTGGTGACGTTCTCATCGTTCATGGTGCGAAGCACATCGGTTCCGATATACTTGTCGATTGCCTCGTCCTCTTTGACTATCTCTATCCATACGAGAGCATCATCGGTATCATCCCTTGATGCCCGCCATATCTCCAGCCTTCTCCTGTTCTCATCCTGGATGCCTCTGTGGAACGCAAAGTGGAAATCGTGCATGATCTCCGTTACGATCTCATAGAAGTTCTTTATGGAGATATTATAAAAGTCTTCGTATTTCAGGCTTCTATCTTCGTTCATAAAGCTCCGCTCTGCGGTTCAGCCTCTGCCCTTCAGGGGTGTTTTCTGCATCGGGGCGGAGGGTACCAAGGCCTATGGTTGAGATATTCATGGACGAGATCCCCCTCTGAACAAGGAGAGATTTAAGAAAGTCCGCACGGCGGCGGGATAGAGAGAAGTTTGTATCGTATCCGTTATTTCCTATAACAGCCAGGCTGTCTGTATGGCCGAGGATAACGTAGTCTTTCTCAGCATCGAGCTTATCAAGTTCGGCGGAGACTTCGGCGGGGATTTCGGCGGTGAATTCGCCTATATTGAAATAGAGGGTTGTAATCTCGGTAAGGTTATCCTCATCTATTGCAGGCATCTGAGATACCGTATCGCCGGTGCCGTTATCTGCCGGTGCCAAAGGCTCAAGCCCCTCCATATCATTGGAGGAGTCCTTACTCTCCTGCATCTGCTCTGGTTTGTTCAGTTTGAACCTGTCATCAAGGAAAGGACCTGGAGGGGGTTCAGCCTCTTCAACCTTGAGAATGACCCAACCGTTCAAAGAGGCCTGGTCGCGGGCGTCCTCTGTGCTGTACGCCCTGAATTTCAGTGCTGTTACAACCTTGCTCCCATCTTTGGTTACATGAACCTTATAGGTTTTACGCCCGTCATCCCGGGCAGCATCAGCGCCACCAGATGAAACGATCACTGCCAGGAGCAGCAGGAGGAGCATTACGGGGAGCCAGTTCCTTAAAATTGGAATCACCAAGCTTGAAATCCTCCATAGCCTTACTTAGATCATCCCCTTTATATGCGCTGACAACGGTTAGAGAGCGTATGATATCCCTTCCGCCGTGGTAGTATAAAAACGCCTTGGGGGCGAGGCGGGAGGCTGTCTGAAACCTGCGGTTCTCAGTTACCACCTCGTAGACATATACCCTGGCCGATACCTCACCAGCTACAAGAATGAGAAAAAGGAGAAGGAGACTAGCTGTCAGCCTTCTGGGCATAAAGTTCATCAATCTTGTCCAGCAGAGTCTGGAGGTTAACAGGCTTAAGTATGAATGCGTTTATTCCAGCGGCGCTCACCTTCTTCCTGTCGGTTATCTCGGATCTGCCGGATACTGCGATGATCGGGTTATCGAAGCCCTTCTCACGTATCATTCTAGCAAGCTCATAACCGTCTATCTCGGGCATCATGATGTCCGTAATGATAATATCGGGCTCGTTGGAATCAAGATACCTCAGCGCATCCTTACCGGAGGATACCTCGGTTACTCCCACCCAGCCGGTGGAATCGAGGAGTCTGTGCATAATCTTTCTGTCCGTGGCGGAATCATCCACAACGAGAACGTTTACACTCTTGTCCGACTTCTTCTCCGCCTTGGAGGCCTTCTTCTTTCTGGAGCGGCGGGGCATCTTGCCGGCTATCTCTATAACTCCGGCAACATCGATAATAAGCCTCACACGGCCATCGCCCATAATTGTGGCTCCGGCGATTCCGGCGTTTCCGCCGAGATATTCGCCGAGGGATTTGATAACGATCTCCTCCTGGCCAACCAGCTTGTCCACTATGAAGCCGAGTCTCTTCTCCGCAAGGCCCACCACGACAACATAGATATCATCGTTGTAGGTTCCCTCCAGCTCATATATCTCATCGAGCCTGAGCAGGCTGAGAACAGAATCACGAAGCTTGAGAACCTCCCTTCCTTCGAAGTTATGGATCTCCTTTTCGTTTATGCGCACCGTCTCCACAACGGAAACGAGGGGTATTGCAAATATCTCTCCGCTAACCTCAACAAGGAGCGCCTGTATGATGGCGAGAGTGAGAGGCAGCTTAAGACGGAAGCGGGAGCCCTGCCCGTATTCGGACTCTATATTAATAATACCGTTGAGTTTTTCTATATTTGTCTTAACAACGTCCATACCAACGCCACGGCCTGATATGTTCGTTATTTTCTCTGCAGTGGAGAAGCCGGGCTTGAAGATAAGATTGTAAGCACCCTCCTCGTCAAGATTCTTGGCCTCGTCGGGCGTTATAACTCCCTTCTCAATAGCCTTTCCCTTAAGAGCCTCTGCGTCCATACCCTTTCCATCGTCTTTGATCTCGATTACGATGTGGTTCCCCTCATGGTATGCAGAGAGGTGAACCTCACCCTTTGCGGGCTTTCCGGCACGTTTTCTGGTTTCAGGATCCTCAACGCCGTGGTCAACGGAGTTTCTGATCATGTGGATAAGTGGGTCACCGATCTCTTCAACTACGGATTTGTCAAGCTCCGTCTCTTCACCGGTGATTATAAGCTCAACCTCTTTACCCTTCTCACGGGAGAGGTCACGAACCATTCTGGGGAATTTATTAAATACCTTACCGATGGGTACCATTCTGGTCTTCATAACGGCAAGCTGAAGCTCTGTGGTAATAAGGCCTATCTGGGATGTGGTTTCCAGAAGCTGCTCGATGAGATACTCACCCTCGAACTTCTTCTCAAGGTCGGAGGAGATCTGGCCTATACGGTTTCTGCTGAGAACAAGCTCACCCACAAGGTTCATGAGTGAATCGAGCCTGGATACATCAACACGGATCGTCTGCTCAATGGAGAGTGCGGCCTTTTTAACCTGGGAAACGTCCCCACCACCTTCGGGTTTGCCACGTGCAGGTGCAGGTGCTCCACCGCTCTCTCCACCGCCGGAGGCGGGTTTTGAAGCAGGCTCTTCGGAGGATTCATTGGGCTTTCTTGCCCCTTCTATCTGATCGAACTTGCCGTCGTTAGCAAGCTTAAGCTTCTCCATTATGGAATCTACCTTCACAGTATCCGTGCCCTCTTTGATATCGGCAAGGATCTGCTTAGTTACGTCAACGAATTCAAGGAGGATATCCATGATCGTGGCGTTCATCTGCATTTCATTCTTTCTCAGCTTGTTGAGAATCTCTTCTGCGTGGTGGGTTACACCGCTCATCTTATCGAAGCCGAGGAAGGAGGACGCCCCCTTCATGGTATGAGCTGCACGGAAGATCTTGTTCAGAAGATCCAGGTCGCTCTTCTTACCTTCTAGCTCCACCAAGTCCTGATCAAGGCTCTCTATAATTTCATCTGTTTCCAGAATAAAATCCTGTACAAGATCCTGCATATCGTTCATGCCGTCCATTAGGGACCTCCTCTCATAAAAAGGCAGCTGCTTATCGCGGCTTTACCGAGAAATATCGGTTTATATACTTTAAAAAACAATCTTGGCCTGGCGAGAGAGCCGAGCCCGCAAAAACCAGAGCCTGGAAACGCCTAATCTGCCCAACCGGGGGGAAATGACGAAAGCCCGCCTATGCGGGGTTAAACTCCAAACTCGTTGAGAAGCTCGTCCACAAGGTTCTGGTTTTCCACAACCCCGTCCTTCTCTTTAAGCTTCTCCAGTGTTTCAACATCTATCTTCTTCTCTTTTATACCAAGCATCAGCACAAGGTGTGTCAATCTTTCTTGAAGGTCGTATATTATCTTAATAAGCTTATCAATCTTTTGCTTTGTAATATCCTGAAACTCAAGGGAGGCTATGATGTCGAAGCTGACATCCTGTCCGGCAACCCCTTTATCACGGAGCCTGTCGATAACTCCACTCATCTTATTGAAATCGCCCGCTTCGGCGTACTTTCTTAATAAAGTAATGTTTTCTTTTATATCATCAATATTGAAATTAATCTTATCAACGCACTCCAGAACACTTTCGGATGCTTCCTTTGATTCATCAATAACGCTGTTTAGTATTCCACTGAAGCCGGGGAGGTCCTCATAGGCATCTTCGATAGCACTTGATACGGTTCTGAGTTTTTTGACAGCCTGGCTGAAATAATCCGCAATATGGTACAGTTCGCTCTCGGGTGTTACATCAACATCAACGACATCGTAGTTACCTTCATTGATACTTCTTGCAATATCAAGAAGCTCGTTAACATCCCTGAACTCTGCCATAATCAAAGTCCCAGAAGTTTGTATATCTTCTCTTTGAGAGTATCCGGGGTGAAAGGTTTAACTACATAGTTGTTAACACCGCTCTTAAGGGCAGTAAGAATATCTTCCTTTGCGGCCTCTGTGGTAACCATAAGGATAGGGAGTTCCTTGTATTCTTCCTTGGATCTGAGTGTTTTCACAAAAGTAAGGCCGTCCATCTCGGGCATGTTCCAGTCGGTAACAACAACATCAACATCATTCTTAGCCATGACGTCAAGAGCTTCTACACCGTTAGCCGCTTCGAGTATGTTAGAAAAACCTATCTTCTGGAGTGTATTTTTAATGATCCGCCTCATCGTGGAAGAGTCGTCCACAGTAATTACCACGTGATCAAACGCCATGAAATCCTCCGCTTGAGATGTCTTATATTAATATTATTTCTAATCTTATCTCAATGTCAATCTTTTAATTTTTTGAGTCTTTCAGCCCTGCTTACAATTTCCTTGATCCTGAAACCAAAGTAACCGTCGACAATAACTACTTCGCCTCTTGCTATGACTTTATTGTTTACCACAAGCTCAACCGCCTCATCGGCGGATTCGTCCAGTTCGATAACATTACCAGACCCTAATGTTAGTATATCCTTAAGAAACATCTTGGTCGACCCCATTTTAACACTAACGGGAACATCGATGTCCAAAAGCATATCCATATTCTGTCCGCCCGGCATGGAGTCGCCGCCACCCCCGCCGAAGTCGGGCATTCCGCCGTCATCATCGTCATCGGGGAAGGTGAACTGTTCACCAAAATCGGGCTCGTCCGCAGCACCAGCATCTCCGCCGGAATCGAACATATCAAGCAGGGCCTCGTCCATGAAGAAACGCATGGTTGATTCACGCTCACCCACGGTAAGGCTCATATCCGCACAGAAATAGCTCTCCGACTGAAAAAGTGCGGAGTTCTCGTTCTTCATAACATCGTCAACTTTGAAGGCAACCTTAGTGCCGAGCTTCTCATCCAGCGGAACGGTAACCGAGGCAAGCATCTGTGAACAAAGCTCCTTCACAGCATCCTTGTCGTCATCCTCAAGCTCTTCGCTCCCCTCGGACTCCATCATGAGCATAAGGGAGGCCATCATGGTTATATCCTTTGTCTTAAAGAATATTCCTGCATCAAATCCGGATTTTTCCTCGGTTGCAAGAACAACAACCTGCTCCTCATATCCGGACATGATCTCATCCGCATCCCCGGCAAAAGCCTCACTCAGCGAAACGGCGGCATCAGCCTCAAACATGCTGTCCAAAGTGGTACCGAACATCTCGGTGATTACACCGGTGAATGCTGTGTACTTACTCGCTTCCAGATTCTTCTTCATCAACACTTTCCACTATTATATCAGTAATTTTAACGGCCTTTTTAACACCCAGGGTGCCCATCTGGCCGTTGAATTTTTTATCGTTATTAACGAACACGTCCACAGGGAGGTTGCTCTTCATATCAAGCATAACAAGTTCCCCCTGCTTAAGGTTCAGTATATCTTCAATTGTGAGCCTTGTCCCGCCGAGGTTTGTTCTCATCTCAATAGGGATCGCCTCAAGCATCTCAAGTATATGCTCCTCGTTGTCGCCGAATTTACCTTTCTTTGCTCCGATAAGCCAGTCCTGGGAGCTTATCTTACCGAGGACAGGTTCAAGGACGATGGCGGGTATGCACAGGTTCATCATACCAGTGGCTTCTCCGAATTTCACCTCGAATACCACAAGAACCACAACCTCGTTCTGGGCAACGATCTGGATAATATGGGGGCTGTTCTCGCTGAGCTCCTTCTTGAGACGGACGTTGGGAACGATCTGCCTCCAAACCTCTTCAAGATCCTTGAGGATAAGGGAGAGGATCCCTTCAATAATGTGCTGTTCAAGGTTGGTAAGCTCTCTGGACTGGAAGAGGGGCTGTCCCTGCCCGCCGAGGAGCTTGTCGACTATGGGAAAGATGAGCGAGGGGTTTATCTCAAGGACACTGTTCCCCTCCATCGGTATCATACTGAGAATATTAAAGCTTGTGGGATCGGGGAGAGACATGAGGAACTCGCCGTATGTCATCTGGTCAACACTCACAAGAGTAATGTCGGTAATGGTTCTCAGAAAGTTGGAAAGTGAGGAGGAGAAGTTTCTGGCGAATTTATCATGGAGGTTGCGGATTGAGCGCAGCTGTTCCTTCGAGACCCTGTCTGGTCTCCGGAAGTCGTAAACCGAGATCTTCTTCGGTACGAAATCAAGCTGTTGGAGCGAATCGTCTGAGAGGTCCTCTTCCGTCGACACCGTCGACAGCAAAGCATCAATTTCCTCCTGACTAAGGATATCCGCCATCTGCTACACCCCGAATAGTTGTTTATTTACAGTGGAATATGATCCTGTTGAATATATCGTCAAGGGGAACAATCTCATCGGATATACCCGCCTCAATAACGGCTCTGGGCATACCGTAGACGATACAGCTCTCTTCGTCCTGAGCTATAACATTCCCCCCTCTCTGCTTAAGCATCTGAAGTCCTTTGCGTCCGTCACTCCCCATACCTGTCATGATAACGCCCAGGGTATCGGTTCCTGCAACGTTTGCAATGGATTCCACGGTTACATCCACACTGGGCACATGGAGGCTTCCCTCGGGTTCCGAAGATATACCCGTAAGCAGGCCGGAGCCGGCCCTCTTAAGCTTAAGGTGGTTACCACCCTTTGCTATGTAAACAGTACCAGGCTCCAGCTTCTCATTCCCCTGAGCTTCGATGACCTTCAGCTTGCTGAGGGAATCGAGCCTTGTGGCGAGTGATTTTGTGAAGTTCGGCGGCATATGCTGAACTATGACGATAGGACAGGGAAAGTTTGCAGGGATACGGGGTATAACCTTCTGGAGCGACTGCGGTCCCCCCGTAGAGGTGCCGATAACCACCAGCTTCTTGCCGAAACCACGGCTGACGGTCTTTGTCGCCTCGGGCTTTGAGGGAGCCTGGGGCTGTCTCTGGGCCGCCGGAGCGGAGGGGCGCATCGGTTTTCGAACGGGCATCCTGCGTATAATACCCTTTCTGCGGGCGAAGCTTTTTATCTTGTTGCGAAGCTCATCCTCTATCTTCATTACGCCGAAGCTGGCAAAGGACTTATCCTTGGATATGAAGTCCACTGCACCGTATTCCAGCGCCTTTATAGTTGCATCGGCACCTTCCGTTGTAAGGGAACTAACCATGATAACGGGGAGAGGATTCTCCTCCATTATCTTCTGCAACGCTGTAAGCCCGTCCATACGGGGCATCTCTATATCAAGGGTCATAACATCGGGTCTTAGCTTTTTAGCCATATCAACGGCCTCAAAGCCGTTTCTCGCCTGCCCGACGATCTCAATATCAGGGTCCTTGGCGATCATAGATTCGATCGCCTTTCTCATGAAAGCGGAATCATCAACAACTACCACTCTAACCTTACTCATAGAAATCCTTAAGCCTCCTTTTCAGCTTTGAAACGGCGGCGGAATGAATCTGGGAAACCCTTGATTCCGTAATCCTCAGAACCTCGGCGATCTCCTTCATAGTAAGCTCCTCGTGGTAATAGAGGGTAATAACATATTTCTCTTTCTCGGAAAGAGAGTCTATCTCACCACCCAGCCGCTCAATAAGTTTTGACTTTATCGTCTCATCCTCCGGGGTAAGCCCTTTGGCTTTGATAAAGTCAATGAGGTTTGTATCCCCTTCTGTACCCACAGTTTCGTCAAGGCTCAAAAGCTTGTCGTTGTCCTGTAGATCCAGGAGGCGGTACACCTCTGCATGGGTAAAATCCGTCTGCTCAACTATCTGATCCACCGAGGGCTTGCTCCCAAGCTCACGATAGGTTTTCTCCACAAAGGCCTCCAGCTGCTTGAGCCTTGTCCTTACATTTCTGGGAAGAAAATCCAGGCTTCGCAGTGTATCAAGGATAGAGCCCTTGATCCTTCTTTCTGCATACGTATAGAAGTTTACGTTCCTGTCCTTATCGAATCGATCCATACTTTCTATGAGCCCGAGGCATGCCGAGGAATATAGGTCATCGACCTCTACGGTATCGGGAAGGGTGCTGCACATACGGATAACCCAGGACTTTATTCTGGGCATAAACTCCTTAAGGATCGCTTCCCGTTCCTCATCTGTAAACCTGTTGACAGCCCCTGTGTCATAGTGCATCAAAGTATCTTCCTGTAATTAATAATTATTTTGTCGATAAGGAGGAATAATTTTTCGGCAACAAAATATATAACGAAAAACATTATAAAGTCCCTGGCGACATAAGTCAATTTTACCTCAAGCAGAAACACCTTGTAAACAAAGGAAGCCATAAACGCACCGGAGGCGAGAAAGAGAGCAAATTCCTTATGCAGAAAATTCATTTAAAGACCCCCTTAAGTATACCGTAGAGCCCCGGCTTCTCCTTTTCTTTGGGGAGGCCGACGATCTTTCGGGCGATATTGTAGATATCCCGGGAGTAACTACCGTTGGGGCTTACTTCTGAAACAGGTTTCTGCTGACGCACAGCGCTTATCAACTGCTTATCCTCACGCAGGTGACCCAGAAGCTCAAGGTCTATGTTGAGAAACTTCATCGCAACGTTCTTCATGCTCATGTAAATACTCTTAACACCGGGAACATCCTCCACCCGGTTCAGAACAAACTGAACCTTATCAACCCCGTGCTCAAAGTGCACAACCTTCATGAATGCATAGGCATCGGTTATAGCTGTAGGTTCGGGCTGGGTCATAACGATTACGTTATCCGCAATGGCGGCGAAACGGGTCACGGTATCGGAGATGCCTGCACCGGTATCGAAGAGGATATAGTCGTACATTGTGTCCATGCTTACAAAGATCTCCACCAGCTTCTCAAACTCTTCATCATCCAGTTTTGTAAGCTCGGCGAAACCGCTGGCCGCCGGAACGACATCGAAGCCGTAAACATCCTTCTTAAGCAGGTCTTCCATCTCAGCCTCACCACGAAGATATTTCCGTATGGAGGACTTAACGGTGAGGTTCAGCAGGATATCAATGTTCGCCAAACCCAGATCTGCATCAAATACAAGCACTTTTTTTCCCATCTTCGCCAGCCAGTAGGCAAGGTTTACCACGAAGTTGGTTTTACCCACTCCACCCTTGCCGCTGGAAACGGAGATATAAGACGCCCGCCTCTTTTTCTCCCAAGCTTTTTTCCTTAAATTGTAGGCCTGATCGGTCATTTCTCACTCCAGAAGCCCGGAATTTCTCTGAGGATAGCATTAGCAATCCTTCTGCCATCCGGCACTTCCATGTCATCCGGAACGTTCTGTCCGGTGGAGAGCAGCAGAACGGGGGTCTTCTTCCTTATGGGAAGATTTATAAGCGGGCCGAAGTATTTAGTCTCGTCAAGCTTGGTAAAGACGAGGTACTCCGGCTTCAGCTTTGAGTAGTTCTCAAAGGTATCCGCCATCTCCTGATGGTTGCTACTCATTGAGAGAACAAGGGCGACGCTGATATCCTTACCGCTCTGTATAAAACTTAAGATATCCCCTATCTGCTCCGTGTCAAACTGACTTCTTCCCATGGAGTCCACAAATACGTAATCGTAGTTTTCCGAGTTGCGGAGTATCTCATCCAACTCTTCGGGGCTGGAGGCCACCTGAAGGGGGATATCCACAATCTCCGCATAGGTTTTAAGCTGCTCCACTGCACCGATACGGAAGTTATCTATCGTTATAAGGCTCACCCTCTTCTTGAGCTTGAGGGAGAGCTCTGCGGCGATCTTTGCCACTGTGGTGGTTTTGCCGACTCCGGTCGGGCCCACAAAGGCGACCACCTTACTGTTCAGAGTGGAGAAGTAATTCTTCTCCAGAGGAATCAGGTCCGCAAGAAGCTGTACGATGAGGTTGCGTACCTGATTGCGGGTGAGTCCCGCTGTGGCACGCTTCTCTATTCTCTTCAGAAACTTGTATGCGATAACGTCATCAACCCCGTTCTTCACCATAAGGGCGTAAAACTCTTTGAGCACAGGGGGGAGATCCACAACAATGTTCTCGCTGAGGGCGGACTTCATCTCAAGCATCTGTTTCTTTATATCCGCCACATCCTCCATAAGCCCTTCGAAGCGGTTGAGACCGAGGGTGTTTATCAGCTCGGTGAGCTTGCCCAGATCCCCTCCGGCTTCCTTCTTCTGGGAGGCTTTTCTAGCCGATTCCTCCTCCTGCTTACGGAGTATGTCCGGATTAAGCTCCACAAACTCACGTTCTTCGTTCTCGGAGGATTCGGCATGCCTGCCGTAGCTGTTATAGGTTCCCCCTGCTGTAACGGAGGGATAGCTCTCGGGGGTGTAACCCTCATTGCTGCGCTTCGGCTTAACCCGCTGAACCTTCTTCTCCTCCTGGATACGTTCATCCATATCCACGGCGGCGGTAACCTCTATGACGGGTTTGGAAAAGAGTCCGAAACCGCTGTTTTTGACCACTTTTCTCGTGTTGAGGATTATAGCTTCCGAGCCCAGCTCCGCCTTTATCATCCTCATGGCTTCGGCCATGTCGTAAGCTTCGTACTTCTTTATCCTCATAGCTTAATCTCCAGCATTCCCAGACTCTCGATCCGGACGTTATCGCTTATCTCATTATGTGATATTACGTTAATATTATTAATAAATTTCTCAACAAACTTTCTCATGGAATACCTGAGCGGCGGAGAAACAACAAGTACGGGGCTGTAACCCTTTTCCGCCACCTCATCACTCTTTTTCATTATCTCAGAGAGTATCTTCTGGGCCACGGAGGGGTCAATGAGTATCTCCTTGCCGTCATCCCCCTGCTGGAGGTTCTGCGCAATGAACTGCTCCACATTGGAGGGGAGTGTGAAGACGTAAAGGGTTCCATCCGGTGCAAGGAGTGATTCGGTTATCTGCCTGCGCAGGGCGTAGCGCACCTTCTCGACGAGGGAGGGGACATCCTTGTTCTGTACCCCGTAGGAGGCGAGCACCTCAAGGATACTCTGCAGGTTCCTTATGGAGACACGCTCACGCAGAAGATTCTGAAGAACCCTGTTAACAGTTCCTAAATCGAGAATATTCGGGACAAGATCCTCCACAAGCTTCGGATACTTCTCCCTGAGCCTGTCCAGAAGTTCCTGTGTCTCCTGTCTGCCGAGGAGCTCGTAGGAGTTGCTCTTAATAACCTCAGTGAGGTGTGTGGCAACAACGGTTGCGGGATCCACTATGGTGTAGCCCTGCAGCTCCGCCTTCTCCTTCTGCGCCTCATCCACCCACTTCGCCTCAAGGCCAAAGGCGGGTTCCTTGGTGGGTATTCCATCAATATCGCTCAGCTCCCCTTCGGGGTTCATCACCATAAACCTGTCCGGCATGATGGTTCCCGAGGCGACCTTAACACCTTTGAGCAGAACAACATATCCCGTTCCATCCAGCTGGAGGTTGTCACGTATCCTCACCGGAGGAACGATAATACCCATCTCAAGGGCGATCTGCTTTCTGATCGCCTTGATCCTAGTGAGCAGGGTTCCCCCCTGGGAGGAGTCAACAAGGGGGATAAGGCTAAATCCGATCTCTAGCTCCATGGTATCCATATCAAGCAGTTCACGCACCTCTTCCTTCTCATCCCGCTCTTCGTCCGGTTCCTCTTCATCATCCTCAGCCTTCTCATCAATGGGTGCAACCGCCTTCCTTGTTGCATAAACAATACCGAAGAGCATCGCCGCAATTACCATGAAGGAGAGCTTGGGAAGACCGGGAATCAGGGAGAAGAAGAGGAGGATCCCACCGGTCATGGAGAGTACCTTGGTGCTTGTGAAAAGCTGATTAACAAGCTGGCCGGAGAGGTCGCTCTCACCACCCGCACGGGAAACGATAATACCCGCCGCCGTGGAAACTATGAGCGATGGTATCTGTGTAACGAGGCCGTCACCGATGGTAAGGATTGTGAAAATCCCAGCCGATTCCTGTAGGGGCAAGCCCTGCTGCAGGCTTCCTATGAGCAGGCCGCCGATGATATTTATCGCAGTAACGATAAGACCCGCAACGGCATCCCCTCGAACAAACTTACTCGCACCATCCATTGCTCCGTAGTAGTCCGCTTCCTTCTGTATGGTCTCACGCTTCTTCTTCGCCGTGATCTCATCAATGATGCCTGCGTTGAGATCCGCATCGATACTCATCTGCTTACCCGGCATCGCATCAAGGGTGAACCTTGCGGCAACCTCGGCGATACGGGTTGAACCCTTCGTGATAACCATGAAGTTGATCAAGACAAGGATGAGGAAGATAATTATACCAACGATATAATTACCCCCCACAACGAACTGCCCGAAGGCCTGGATAACGTTACCCGCAGCCCCCTCTCCGCTCGCTCCGTAAAGCAGAATCCGCCTGGTAGTTGCGACGTTTAGCGCAAGCCGGAACAGGGTAATAACCAGCAGAACCGATGGAAAGGTGGAGAACTGCAAAGGCTCATCGGCGTATATGGCAACCATAAGGATGATAACGGAAAAAGTAATGCTGACTGTAAGAAGCAGGTCCAACAAAAAAGCGGGGAGCGGGAGGATCATTACGATAATGATACTTATAAAGAAAGACGCAAACATGATGTCGTTCTGCTTGAATATACGAGTAAGTACACCCTGGATAGTGGCGGCCATTTATGCTTCTCCGAAAGACATCAGTTTGCGGTTCTGTATTTATCTACAAGTGAAAGGATTTCCGCTACAGCTTTATAAAGATTTTCAGGTATTTCATCACCTATGTCAACCGTTTTGAAAAGCGTTCTTGCGAGGGGAGGATCCTCATGAACAAGCACTCCGTTCTCCCTCGCCATTTCACGTATACGAAGGGCTATAAGCCTTTGTCCCTTTGCAAGAACCACAGGCGCCCTGTCCTCCCCCGGCGTATAACGCAGGGCTACGGCGTAATGGGTGGGATTTGTAACAACAACATCGGATTTAGGCACATCCTCCATCATCCGTTTCCTCGCCATCTCCTTCTGGAGTGAGCGTATTTTCTGTTTAACCAGCGGGTCCCCCTCCATCTGCTTATGCTCCTCCTTAACCTCGGTTTTGGTCATCTTAAGGTCCTCTTTGTTCTGCCATTTCTGGTAGAAAAGATCCGCAATGGCCATAAGGAGAACAAGGATACCCACTTTAAGAAAGAGCTCAAATATGAGCAGGAGGAAAAAGATAACCGTATCCATCGGGTCCGAATCGGAGAGACGCAGAATCGTCGGGATCTTTCCGTTAACGATAGTATAGGCGACAAAACCGATGACGAATATCTTAAAGAGCGACTTAAAGAGCTCCACAAGGCTCTTCTTGGAAAAAAGCTTCCCGAGCCCCTTTACAGGGTCAAGCCTCTCCCATTTTATAGCCAGCGCCTTGGGGGTAAACAGGAAGCCGAACTGGAGGTTGTTTGAAACAATTGAAATAACGAGCAGGAGAAACATTATCGGCGCAAGGAGTTTACCCATAAAGAAGAGGGAGAATATGAGGAGCTCAACGGTACTCTGGATGTCTAAACCGTAATCAAGTGAGCGCATAGCCTCGCGCATGTAGCGCATAAGCTCAACACCCATTTTGGGCAGGTAGGAATACATAAACATCGCCATGGCGAGGAACATAATTGCCGAGCTCAGCTCCCTTGTCTTGGGAACGTTCCCCTCCTCCCTTGCCTGCCTTATTCGCCGGCTCGTCGGGTCTTCGGTCTTTTCGCTGTCGTTATCCGCCATTTATCCACCTAAGATGCTGAAAAGTGTTGCTATCTCTTTAAAATAATTGTGCAGAAGTTTTTCAAACACAATATAGAAGTAGTTAAGACTGAGGGAAAGCAGGGTGAGCCCCGTGGCGATCTGCAGGGGGAAGCCCACAATCATCAGGTTCAGCTGGGGAACCAGTCTCCCCATTATACCCATAACCGTGTGCAGGGTCAGCAGTGTTACAAAGATAGGCGCAACAATCTGAATCGCCGTAGAGAAAGCAAGGCTCATAAGCTGAACCACAAAGAGGAACCCCTCGCTCTGGAAAACAAAGGTCCCCACCGGAACCACATCGAAGGATTCGCTGATCGCACCGATAACCATATGATGACCATCCAGCGCAACGAAGAAAAGGAGCATCGCAATATTCTTGAACTGGGCGATGATGGAGAGCTGGGTGTTTGTCATCGGGTCGAATACGTTTACCACACCGAAGCCCATCTGGAAACCGATTATCTGCCCCCCTATCTGAACCCCCACAAGCAGAAGATAACCGAGCAGACCTATGGCTATCCCAAGCAGAAGCTCCTTTGCAATAACAAGAACGAGAAGAACAAAGTCTATATTTTCCAGTTGGATAGGTTCTATCAGGGGCGCTATGAGAACAGTGAGCAAAAGGGCAAGGGCAACCTTGATGTTAATGGGTATCATCCGGCTTCCGTACATTGGTGCGCTGAAAAGTATGCCTGCGATCCTGAACCCCGCCAGTATAAATGTCATCAGGGTATCGGTCTGATAGAGATATTCAAATGACATTGATGAATTTTAATCCTTTTGCACAGGGAAAGCAAGGGGAGGCTTTGGGGTGCTGTGAAACCTGCGAATCCAGTATTTTAAGTGAATTTTACTGTTCCAATTCAGTCCGCTTTGTGCGATATTACCGGATACAAAACCAATAAACGGATGGTCATAAATAGCTATGTTGTCAAACAGGATCACCCGGGTGAGCGACGGCGAGGCTGTCGATCTTCTCAAAAACTCAGACCTGCTGGAACTCGGCAGAAAAGCCGATGAGATGAGGCAGGCTCTGCACCCCGACGGCGCAGTCACCTTCGTCATAGACCGAAACATAAACTACACCAATGTCTGCACATGCAGATGCTCCTTCTGCGGGTTCTACCGCAGCGTGGGTGATAAAGACGCATACGTCCTCGACAAGGAAACCCTCGCCTCCAAGATCAACGAAACCAAAGAGCTGGACGGAACACAGATACTTCTCCAGGGGGGGCTTCATCCGGATCTAAAGATAGACTTCTACGAGGATCTCCTCCGCTACATGAAGAGCTTCAATATATGGGTCCACGGCTTTTCCCCTCCAGAGATTCACCACATAGCCTCCCTCAGCGGGCTGAGCATCACTGAAACACTAAAGAAACTCATGGATGCGGGGCTCGATTCCATGCCCGGTGGCGGGGCTGAGCTCCTTGTGGACTCGGAACGGATGCGCATTAGCCCGAATAAGATAAACTCTGCAAAATGGCTCGGCGTAATGGAGGAGGCCCACAAGCTGGGCATGAAAACCACCGCAACCATGATGTTCAAGCAGGAGGATGAACCGGAAAAGATAGTGGAGCACCTCGCAAAGGTTCGCAAGCTGCAGGACAGAACAGGCGGGTTCACAGCCTTCATACCGTGGCCCTTCCAGCCGGACAACACAGAGCTCGGCGGTGCGAAAACAAGCCCTGTGCAGTATCTCAGGGTGCTTGCCCTGTGCAGACTGTACCTCGACAACATGCCCAATATTCAGGTGAGCTGGGTTACACAGGGGCCCGAGATAGGGCAAACCGCCCTCCGTTTCGGCGGTAACGATTTCGGCAGCTTGATGATCGAGGAGAACGTTGTTGCCTCCTGCGGTGCAACTTACAGTATAAGTGTGCGGGAAATAGTGCATAATATAAACAGAGCCGGCTTTAAAGCTTGCCAGAGAGACATGCAGTACAACAGGATAAGGAGCCTTTAACTGAAAGCGGATCTTCTGGAGATTATGCTTGAGATCTCCGAAAAGATGAATACTGTCTTTGAGATAAACACCCTGCTCCCCTCCATCATAGGCATCGCAAAGGAGTACCTCGGCGTAAAGAGGGTCTCTCTGATGCTCAAGGAGGAGGAAACACTGAAGATCTGCGCCCATACCGGCTTCGACATCGATCCGGATAACACAACGGTCAAGCTGGGGCAGGGAATTGCAGGAAAGGTTGCCGAGTCCGGCGAGGAAACCGTTGTTAACCTTGCGGAAGATACGAGAGAGGAGATGGGCTACAGGGCGTCCTCCTTCATGTCCGTCCCGCTCACAGCAAACGACCGTGTCATAGGCGTCTTAAACCTTACGGACAAAGAACAGGACTACTTCACAGAGGATGATGTGAAGATAGCACGCTACATCGCCTCCCAATGCGCCCTTGGCGTTGAGCGTTTTAATATGGTGAAGGATATGCGCAAGAGTGAAAACCTGCGCATAATCGGCATGCTTAACAGCTCCATAGCCCACGATATCAAGAATCTTCTTAACATAGTCCAGTCGTATCTGGATCTCATAAACCTCTCTGAACTTGACGATGAAATGACAGATTACATCGACAGTATCTACACCGAAGTAAAAAGAATCCACGGCCTCACGCTTGATCTGCTGGACTTTTCAAGACAAAAGGTTACAATAAACGTATCAAAATTTTATGTTTCGGAAATCTTTGAAGATTTGAAGAAACATGTTTACATTTTGACAAGAGACACCGATATTGTTGTTGAAATTGAAAATATAGACAACCCGGAGCTCAAGCTTGACCGGGAGAAGATGTTCAGGGTTCTCTTCAACCTTATGGGCAACTCCATAGATGCCCTCGGGGAAAGCGGACTTATAAAGCTGAGCGCCGAAGTATGCGACGATGAATGCATTTTTAAGATACACGACAACGGCAAAGGAATAGCCGAAGAAAGCCGGCAAAGGATATTCGACCCCTTCTTCACATCGGGGAAGGTTAAAGGGACTGGTCTCGGGCTTGCCATTGTCAGAATGATAATAGAAGCACACAATGGATCTATAAGTGTTACCTCCGAAGAGGGGGTTTTCACTGAATTTACTGTAAAGGTGCCGTTAAGACATGAACCTTCTCAGGAATCACTCTAACCGTACAGAGAATGAATTTAAAAAACTGCTCGTTGAAAGGTACGGCTTAAGCCAGTCCGATTTTGTTCTCAAGAGAGAAGAGGGGACCATCCTCGCAAAGATCGTAACCGAAGAGGTGGTGGATTCCTCCCTTGAGATCGATGTATCCCCGGACGGGCTGAAGGCGCATCTGTCACTATACCCCCCTATCAACGGCGGAGAGATGTTCGATTACGACCAACTCCTTCGTATTATTGAGGAAAACGGTGTAACGGTTAACCTTAAAACAGAAAAGATCAAGAATGCCTACGAACTCTATTCGGACTTCGGCATTGTAGAAAAGATCCTTTTTGCAGAAGGTATCGAGCCCATATCAGGGGCTGACGCTAACCTTGAGCTTAAGTTTGATCCCGCCCAAAGCCGCCCCAAGGTTCGTGAGGACGGCAGTGTGGACTATAAGAATATTGACAACATCCGCCTTGTGAGAAAGGGTGATCTTCTTCTCACTAAAAAGCCCGCCACCGCTGGTGTAAAAGGGCTCACTGTACAGAACGAGGAGATCTCCCCCGAGGAAGGAAAGGATCTCACCATACACATAGAAGACGGGGTAAGCACCGATGAGGAGGAGAAGGAGTACTACGCAACCTGTGACGGGTGCGTAACCTTCCACAGAAACCGCCTTGCTGTCAGCCCCATATATACAGTTCCAGGAAACCTTGACTATTCCATCGGCAACATTATATTCAACGGGGTTGTGCATGTTAAGTCCGATGTCCTCAGTGGGTTTGCCATAAAGGCAGAAAAGGATATTATCGTTGAGGGTATCGTTCAGGATGCAAACCTTATAGCCGGAGGAAATATAACCATCAAAACCGGCATTAAGGGTGACTTTAAAAACAGGATAGCAGCCGGGGGAGACGTTATAATCGGCTATGCCGAGAAGGCCAACGTTGAGGCAAAAGGTAACGTGGAGCTGCTGAAATACTCATATAACAGCAACATAAAATCCGGCGGACTTGTTACAGCCGTCGGCGAACCGGGGATCATCGCCGGAGGGCGCGTTATGGCCTTCTCCGAGATCGTCATCAATCAGGCCGGAACAACGGGGAATACAAACTTCGCCATGGCCGTGGGCACGAAATATTTCTTCGAAGAAGAACTGAACAAGCTTAAAGATACAAAGGATAAATACGAAAAAAACCTTGAAAAGGTAGAGGAATTCCTTGGCAAGCTGGACACCACAAACAAGGAGATCCTCAAAAACCCCAAGGTTAAGCAGCTGCTTATTCTGCGCAAGCAGATTCTGGAAAACATCAAGAAGACCGATGAACAGATCCAGAAGCTGATACGCAGTGCACACCACTCAAGACCGAGGATCAAGGTTATGAAAACCATGTACGAAGGCCTTGAGGTTCAGTTCTTCAGAGAAAAGCTCACCATGAGGGAGAAGGATTCCAAGGTCCTCTTCTTCTACGACGATAAATACGAAAGGATCGCCTGGGTCAGCATGGAGGACAAAGAATCCCAGTATGACTGATAAGATTATCGTTAAAGGTGCACGTCAGCATAATCTGAAAGATATTCATCTCGAAATCCCGAAAAACAAGCTGGTGGTAATCACCGGAGTAAGCGGTTCAGGTAAATCCACCCTCGCCTTCGACACCCTCTACGCAGAAGGGCAGAGGCGTTATGTGGAATCACTCTCCGCATATGCGAGGCAGTTCCTGGAGCTCATGGAGAAACCGGACGTAGATTCCATCGAGTACCTCGCACCCGCAATCAGCATCGAACAGAAATCCATAAGCCGAAACCCCCGCTCCACAGTTGGAACCATAACCGAGATATACGACTACATGCGCCTGCTCTTCGCCCGTGTGGGGGATGTACACTGCCCCTCATGCGGCAAAGTAGTTGAGAGCTATTCGGTTCAGCAGATCGTGGATCATATCCTTGAGAACCCCGATGGAAGCAGGGTTGAGATCCTCTCACCCATAGTCAGGGGGAAGAAGGGGGAGTTCAGAAAGCTCTTCGAAGGCCTGCTTAAGGACGGCTACGTACGTGTATGGGTGGATGGCGAGCAGAGAAGGCTTGAAGAGGAGATCATCCTCGAAAAGAATGTAAAACACAATATAAGCGTAAGTATAGACAGGGTTAAACTCAAAGAGGGGATAGACCGCAGGCTTGCCGATTCGGTAGAGACCGCTCTACGCCTCTCCGAAGGGTTGGCGGAGATCTCCGTGGATGGTGATAGCCGCCTCTTCTCCGAAAAGTTCTCCTGTGCAGAATGCAATATAAGCATCCCCGAGATCGAACCGAGGAGCTTCTCATTCAACAACCCCTTCGGCGCATGCCCCGAATGCGAAGGGCTCGGTGAGAAGCAGATCTTCGATGAAAAGGCGATCGTCCCCAACGATAACCTCAGCGTGCGTGAGGGAGCCATAAAGCCGTGGGAGCATTTCGACAACTTCCATCACTACAACACACTCGTGGCCATAAGCGAGCAGCAGGGGATCGATATGAACATCCCCTACAAGAAGTTAAGCGAAGAGGCGAAGGATTATCTGCTCAACGGAAGCGACGAACCCCTCAAGCTCTTCACCTTTAAAGGGGAGAAGAAGGTTTTCTACGAAAAGAAATTCACCGGCGTCCTGGGTTGGCTCAGGGAAAAGCTATATACAGGAACGCCCAACGAACGTGACAACGCCAAAAGATACATGTCATCCATGGACTGCCCCGAATGCGAGGGGGCAAGGCTTCAGAAGACCAGCCTTTCCGTATTTGTGGGGGATAAGAACATACACGAAGTCTCCGCCATGGATATCCAGATCGCTCTGGATTTCTTCGAGAACCTTAACTTCACAGGCTTCCGCAGGGAGGTTGCAGACAGGATCGTGGCAGAGATCGTCCGCAGGCTCGCCTTCCTCCGTGATGTGGGGCTGGATTACATAACCCTTGAACGAAAGGCCTCCACACTCTCTGGAGGAGAGGCACAGAGGATACGCCTTGCCACCCAGATAGGCTCCGGGCTCACCGGCGTGCTTTACGTGCTGGACGAACCCTCCATAGGCCTCCATCAGCGTGATAACGATATGCTCATCGCCACGCTCAAGAACCTGCGTGATATAGGAAACACAGTTATCGTTGTTGAGCATGATGAGGATACGATCCTCGATGCGGACCACGTAATCGATATGGGCCCCTACGCAGGGCGCAAGGGTGGAGAGATCGTCTACGAAGGCGTACCCGAAGGGCTGAGCGATTGCGAAAACTGCCTTACAGGCGCATACCTCAGCGGAAGGATGGAGATCGAGATCCCGAAAGAGCGCAACCAGCCCTGTGAAAGATGGCTTAAGCTGACAGGCGCTTCGGAGCACAACCTCAAGAACGTTAAGCTTGAACTCCCCCTCGGGATGATGGTCTGCGTTACAGGAGTGAGCGGTTCGGGTAAATCCACCCTTATCATGGATACGATGTACCCCGCCCTTGTCCGCAAGCTGCAGGGAACGGCCATAAAAGCCGGCGAATATAAAAGTATTGAAGGTTTTGAGCATATCGACAAGGTTATCGATATCGACCAGAGCCCCATAGGCAGAACACCCCGCTCGAATCCTTCGACATATACGGGTGTTCTCACCGATGTAAGGGAGCTTTTCGCCATGACCCCCGAGGCTAAGAAACGTGGGTACAAGGCGGGCAGGTTCAGCTTCAACGTCCGCTACGGCAGATGCGAAACGTGCCAGGGTGAAGGGTACATTAAGATCGAGATGCATTTCCTCCCCGATATGTATGTAAGATGCGATGCCTGCGGAGGGAAAAGGTACAACAGGGATACCCTTGATATACGCTACAGCGGGAAGAATATAGCCGATGTACTGGACATGACGGTAAATCAGGCATTTGAGTTTTTCGAAAATATACCGAAATTAAAGAATAAGCTGAAGGTTCTCGTTGATGTGGGCCTTGGCTACATAAAGCTCGGCCAGCCCGCAACCACCCTCTCCGGCGGCGAGGCGCAGAGGGTTAAGCTGGCAAAGGAGCTGATGAAGCGTCCCACGGGTAAAACTCTTTATATATTTGACGAACCCACAACGGGGCTTCATTTTGATGATATCAACAAACTGGTTAAGATTTTCCGCGCTTTGACCGAATCAGGGAACACGGTTGTGATCATCGAGCACAATCTGGATGTTATTAAATGCTCCGATTACATCATCGACCTCGGCCCTGAGGGTGGCGGAGGCGGAGGGGAGATAATCTTCTCCGGAACACCTGAGAAATGTGCTAAAAGCAGGAAATCATACACAGGAAAATACCTTAAACGAAAGCTGGGGTAACATGAAAAAGAAAGCACTTCTGATCCTTCTGGTAATTGCAACGGCTGTCTACGCCTTTGCAGGAGACTACGATAAGTACCAGACCGCAAAAAAGGATCTGGCCTTTATCGAGAAATCCTCCAAGGTGAGCAGGAAGTCATACGAGAATGTGGCCTCCCAGTTTTACAGCATATACAGCTCCGCACCCCAGTCGTCCCTGGCTGATGATGCCCTGCACTACACAGCCCAGACCTATTACCGAAGCTACAAGCGGTTCAACAACCGTGACGATCTTCTTAAAACACTAAAATATCTTAAACTTCTAGCTGTAAACTACGAGACAAGGCTCGCCTCCCTTGCCTATCTGCAGTCTGCGGATATATATACGATGCGCAAGGATTTTGCCTCGGCGAAGTTCATGCTGAACCGTCTCCTCTTCAAGTTCCCGAATTCCGAGGATGCTCCGGCGGCAAGAAAGAAGCTGGAAGCCATTGATGCCAAGTTCGCAAAGAAGAACAGCGCACCGGATGTTGAGGATATAATAAAGGATACCGCTGAGGAACCTCCTGTTGAGCAGACAGCGGAAGAGCCCGCCCCCGAGGTTCAGAAGGTGAGTACCGACAGCCTCTTTACCGACAAAACCACCAGTGCGGCACAGGAGAGCGGCGGGGAGAAGCAGTACGGCGGCAAAATGGACGCCCCAAGCGGCAAAACCATGATAAGCGGTATCCGCCATTTCGCCGCATCGGACTACACACGTGTTGTTCTCGACATGAGCGGCCCCGTTAACTACAAGAAACACTGGCTAAAGGCCAATCCTAAATACAACAAGCCTCCGAGGCTTTTTCTGGACATTGAAACCGACGTCATCGACAAGACAATCCCCAAGGAGATCGACATAAAAGACGGCCTCCTGCGTTCCGTACGCTGGGGAGTGAACAGACCCGGTGTTATCCGTGTGGTTCTCGATTCGGACAACGTTAAGGACTTCAACGTATTCCCCATGGGCAACCCGGATAGGATCGTAATCGATGTAAGCGGCGAGCCTATCAAGGACCGCAGGGATGAATCCCCCAATATGGCTAATCAGGATGCGGATCTGGACAAGGCGACCCTTGCAAGCGTCTTCGGACTTAAGATACGCCGTATAGTCATAGATGCCGGCCACGGAGGCAAGGATCCGGGAGCAACATACAACGGCCTCAAGGAGAAGGATGTTGTCCTCGATATCGCCCTTGAGCTCGAGAGGCTGTTCAAAGAGAACACCCAGCTTGAGGTGTTCATGACAAGAAGGCGGGATGTTTTCATTCCCCTTGAGGAGAGAACAGCATTCGCAAACCGGAAGAAGGCGGATATATTCATATCCGTTCACATAAATGCGAGCAGGAACCGGAACGCAAACGGGATAGAGACCTATGTACTTAACGTAACCGATGACAAGGCCGCCCTTGCCCTCGCCGCAAAGGAGAACATGGCAACGACCAAATCCATGTCCGACCTGCAGGGCATCCTCAAGGATATAATGCTCAACTCCAAGCTGGAGGAATCCCTTCTTCTGGCGGGTAAGGCGCAGGAATGGCTCGTAAAGTACGTTTACGGCTCCTCAAGCCACAGCGGCAACAGAGGGGTTAAGCAGGCTCCCTTCTATGTTCTGGTGGGTGCGCAGATGCCCTCTATCCTCGTTGAGGCTGGCTTCATATCAAACCGTACCGAAGCTAAGAAATACAGAAGTACAAACTACCGCAAGAAGATCGCCTACGGCATTTATAAAGGTCTGGCGGAATACATAGAGATGCATCAGTAAACGATTAATAATACAAAGGGGGTCAGAGCAGGACCCCCTTTTTTTATATATCACGCCGAAACAAAGAGTTACATCCCCTAAAATATCTTTATAAAACCCGGCTCAGGTCTAATTTTTCCCTTGAAATCTTCTTCGCATTTCTATATAAATATCCGTGTTGGCACTCACAAGGCGAGAGTGCTAATAACAGAAAACAGAACAAATAAGTCATTTATAACTAAACTATATAAAGGAGGCAGAAGATGGCATCTATCAAGCCGCTTCAGGACAGAGTTCTTGTAAAGCGTTTCGAGAGTGAAGAGAAGACCGCAGCCGGCATCATCATTCCCGACAGCGCAAAGGAAAAGCCCATGGAGGGCGAAGTTATCGCAACCGGACCCGGTAAATACCTTGAGAATGGAAACAGGGTAGAGCTTACCGTAAAGGAAGGGGACAAGGTTCTCTTCAGCAAGTACGCAGGTACAGAGGTTAAGTTCGGTGATGATGAGTATCTCATCATGAGAGAGGACGACATCCTCGGAATTCTCGGATAACTAATCAGGAGGGATAATTATTATGGCTAAAAATATTACATTCAGTGAAGACGCTAGACACGCCATCGGAAGAGGCGTTGATAAACTTGCAGACGCAGTAAAAGTTACACTCGGACCCAAAGGTAGAAACGTAGTAATCGAGAAGAAGTTCGGTTCCCCCCTTGTTACCAAGGACGGCGTTACCGTTGCTAAAGAGATCGAGCTTTCCGATCCCCTCGAGAACATGGGCGCACAGATGGTTAAGGAAGTTGCTTCCAAGACCAGCGACGTTGCCGGTGACGGTACAACCACTGCGACAGTTCTTGCCCAGGCACTTTTCAAGGAAGGCATCAAGAACGTTGTAGCAGGCGCAAACCCCATGGAGCTTAAGAGAGGAATCGACAAGGCTGTTAATGCAGTTATCGCAGAGCTTAAGAACATCTCCAAGCCCATCGCAGACAAAAAGGAGATCGCCCAGGTTGGTACTATCTCCGCAAACAACGACAAAGAGATCGGCGATTTCATCGCAGAGGCTATGGAGAAGGTAGGTAAGGACGGCGTTATCACCATCGAAGAGAACAAGTCCACCGAGACAGTTCTTGACGTTGTTGAGGGTATGCAGTTCGACAGAGGCTACCTCTCACCCTACTTCGTAACAAACCCCGAGAACATGGAAGCATCCCTTGAGGATCCTTACATAATCATCTACGACAAGAAGCTCTCCAACATGAAAGAGATCCTTCCCGTACTTGAGCAGCTCGCCAAGAACAACTCCCCCTTCGTAATCATCGCAGAGGATGTTGAGGGTGAGGCTCTTGCTACTCTCGTTGTGAACAAGCTTCGTGGAACGCTTAACTGCTGCGCTGTTAAGGCTCCCGGCTTCGGCGACAGAAGGAAAGAGATGCTCAAGGATATCGCTGTTCTCACAGGCGGACAGGTTATCAGCGAAGAGCTCGGCATCAAGATAGACAGCGTAACCCTCGACGACCTCGGCAGAGCGAAGAAGGTTACCGTTGATAAAGAGAACACCACCATCGTAGAGGGTGGCGGTTCCACAGACGACATTCAGGCTCGTGTAAACCAGATCAAGAAGCAGGTTGAGGACACCACAAGCGACTACGACAGAGAGAAGCTTCAGGAAAGACTTGCTAAGCTTGTTGGCGGCGTTGCCGTTATCAAGGTTGGTGCTGCTACCGAGACAGAGATGAAAGAGAAGAAGGCCCGTGTTGAAGATGCACTCAACGCTACTAAGGCTGCTGTTGAAGAAGGAATCGTAGCCGGCGGCGGCGTTGCTCTTATCAAGGCTCTTCAGGCAGTTGAAAACCTTGAGCTTGAAGGCGACCAGCAGGTTGGCGTGGAGCTCCTCAGAAAGACCCTTGAGTTCCCCCTTCGTCAGATAGTTACGAACGCAGGTTTTGAGGCCTCAATCATCGTAAACAACATCAAGGAAAGCAAGGAAAGCACATACGGCTTCAATGCTTACACCGAGAAATATACCGACATGTTCGAAGACGGCGTTATCGACCCCACAAAGGTTACCAGAAGCGCCCTTCAGAACGCAGCTTCCGTTGCAAGCCTTATGCTCACCACCGAAGCTCTTATCACCGACATTCCCGAGAAGAATGAAGGCGGAGCCGGCGGCGGCATGCCCGATATGGGCGGCATGGGCGGAATGGGAGGAATGGGCGGCATGATGTAAGCCCCCGTTTCTTCAATCGCTAATAATATCAACGGCCGCACTCCTTTACGGGGTGCGGCTTTTTTTGTCTGCTACCTTCTCATTTCGTTGCAATTTGTTCCGCTATGTTGCATGATATGTACATGTTACTAAATATGATCTTTTGTTTTTAGTTTCCAGTTATTGGAGTATTTGCTGGATAAGGTTGTAGAAAGAACAGCTCCACAATTGAGCCCTGATGATTTGGCAGAACGAATTATACGGGCACAAGAGCTTCAGGAATTAACAGGCCTTTCTCGGACAACTATTTGGCGGCTGGAACGCAAAGGTGAATCCCCTGCAAGGGTGCCACTGTCTGGCAGTAGTGTTGGCTGGAGACATTCTGAGGTATTGGAATGGATGAAGCTGAGGTGACTAAATTTAATTATACGAATATGCATAATATATTAATAAGTCATATAGAGATTGCCTAAATAGAAGAAGGATATAGGATGAAACTGGATATTGTAAAAATAAAAAATTTTCGCTGTTATAAGAACGAAATATCGATACATTTCTCTGATTTGACGACACTGGTTGCCAAGAATGACATAGGTAAATCTTCTGTTCTTGAAGCACTGGATACTTTCTTTAATGCTGACAAGCTAGAGTCTGGTGATCGGTCAGCTGGGTTGAGTAGCTCAGATGATATTGAGATAACGTGTATTTTTACAGATATACCAAGACACTTAATAATAGACACAGATCATCGTATATCACCTGCAAATGAATATCTTCTAAACACTGAAGGCAAGCTTGAAATAAAGAAAGTGTTCTCTAGCGCCTCACCGAAGTGCGAAAAAGTATTTATTCGAGCATCCCATCCAACGGTTGAAAATTTCAATGATTTATTTTCTTTAAACATAACGCAACTAAAAGCAAGGGCAAAAGAACTTAGCATTAATTTAGAGGGAGTAAACGAAACTGTTAAGTCAGCTCTGAGACATGCTATCTGGTCAAGTGTATCTGATGAGCAGCTAGTTAAACAATTAGTCGAGTTAGAGGTAAAGTCCAAGATATGGAAGCCACTTCAGAATACTCTTCCTCTATTCCAACTTTTTAAATCTGACCGTCCAAGTTCCGATCAGGACGCTGAAGCACAAGATCCCATTAAATTTGCTATCAAGGAAGCTATAACTCAAAAGGCAAATGAGCTTGTTGCTATTGAAAACTATGTAAAACGTCAAGTTGAAGAGGTTACAAATTTAACTATCGAAAAAATCAGAGAAATGGACCCTGAGTTGGCAAACCAGTTGAATCCAAATTTCTCAAAATTCAACTGGGGGAAGGTTTTCTCCGTGTCACTCACAAATGAAAATCAAATACCCTTGAATAAGCGTGGTAGTGGGGTTCGACGACTTTTCTTAATTAACTTTTTCCGAGCCAAAGCTGAACAGTTAGCAAGTGAAAGAGATGTTCAAGATGTTATTTTTGCAATTGAGGAGCCTGAAACATCACAGCACCCAAACAATCAAATGCTGCTCTTAGATGCACTGAAGGAGTTGGCGCTTGAGGAGACTCATCAAGTGATATTTTCAACTCACAACCCTGTTCTTGCCGGGCGAGTTGATCGTGATTCAATAAGGTTTATTGAAAAAGACGGAAAAGGCTCTCGAATATTGGCTGAAAACGATGATGATACATTGCTGAGAATTAAATCAACTCTTGGCATGTTTGCAAATCATAACATCAAGGTATTTGTTGGAGTCGAGGGGCCAAATGACATTGAATTCATCAACACAATATCTTCTTATTTATCACAGGAAGACACAAACATTGCCGATTTAAGAAACGCTGAACAAAGTGGAGAATTGGTTTATATACCTATGGGGGGTTCGACTCTTGAGTTATGGACAAACAGGCTTGAAGGGCTCTGTGTCCCTGAAGTGCATGTGTTGGATAGAGATGTCCCTCCACCGGAGCCAGCCAAGTATCAGGATGCTGCAGATAGGGTAAATGCACGAGGCAATAATTGTAGTTCTTTTATAACTAGTAAAAGGGAAATTGAGAATTATATAGATTTTGAAGCTATAAATGAAGAGTTTGAAACACAGTTCACTGGAAACTTTCAGTCATTCGATGACGTTCCAGCGTTGGTCGCAAAGGCAGTCCATGGTGCATCAGAGTCTACTGTAGACTGGGAAGATTTGGACGAGGAGAAGCAAAGAAAGAAAGAGAGTAAGGCTAAAAAACGCCTGAACCGAGGTGCTGTTTCAAACATGACTTTGGCACGCCTTAATAATGTAGATCCTAACGGAGAAGTCTTAACCTGGCTAAACGAAATAAGCAAACATCTTTTGTGACAGTGTTAGCAAGTGAATTAAGTGTGCAATTTTATGAGACTATTTCATGAATGTTAAAGGTCAGTTTTTTACATTGAGGTATAATTCGAGGTATTTGCAATAACTAACTTTTTTAAACTATCTATATATAAATAATTTACCTCAATATGGGCGGCATGATGTAACCTGCGCACACGTTCCCACTTACCACTCAAGCAATGCAGAAACGGCCTGTATTGATGGATGCAGGCAGTATTTTGTACCATCGCCCCATAGGCAAGGGATGGGGGTGCCCCTTTCTGGTGTCGGACGGGATAAAGAAATATATTCGCAAAGCCGACAAAAGCTGTACATATAGAGTATGGATGCGATTTCATATTGACTGTCAGAAGCATGACAAATACAATACCAAAAAAATCAGGAGATTTTTTGAACAAAATACTCTCTCTCGCATTTCTTAAAAAGACAATTGTGCCTTCCCTGTAACTCAATTTCTTTGAGTTATGGGGCATACCTACCAAAATGAAATAATTTCCTTGTTTGGTGACAATAAAGTTGTGACCAAACACTATTAAACTATTTTAAGGGGCATAATATGTCAAATTTCAAATACGCTAAGTCACAAAAATACACCAATTTACATAAGATTTATGAACAGTGCAGCGGTCCGGGCGGGCTAAAACTGGCAGAGTTTATGGCAGAAAAGATGCAGATACATCCTGATAAACTTCTGCTTGATCTTGGCTGCAACAGAGGATACCAAACATGCTTTATCGCAAAAGAGTATGCTGTGCGCACCGTAGCCGTTGACCCTTGGGATGACAGAATGGATGGGAGGCCGATGGTCGAACATCTGATTGAAAATGCATCTGAATGGGGCGTTTTAGACAGGGTCATAGGGATGAAAATAGGCGTTCCTGATCTGTTTTTCGCATCAAAAACCTTTGACTACATCTACTCAACAACAGCACTGGAGATGGTTCGAGTGTCTTTAGGGGCAGAAGGCTACAGGAATGCTTTGCTTGAGATCAGAAGGGTTATGAAAGATGATGGAATCCTCGGTATTGCCGAACCGATGCACTATGATGTAGAGATCCCTGAAGACCTGCTCCCTTACGTTTCATCAGGCGAGTACCCATGGAAGGATTGTTTCAGATCTCTTGAAGAAACAAAGGCAGAGATTGAAGATGCAGGTTTTGAGGTGCTCGAGAGTGGTTACCCTGCTGACGCTACTGAGTGGTGGCAGGAATTTGTTCGGTATGACCCGTTTGAAAAAAACAACCCTGAGGGTGATGCCAAAACTCTGGAAGTAGATAATGGCAGATGGACGAGTTTCGGTTACCTGATCTGCAAAAAGCGATAAACTAATAAGGGGGAACCATCTGGTTCTCCCTTAAACCCTTCATCGAGACATGGTCTATCGTTGGTTTGGTAATGTGTCCTTGGCCTTTCCCACGTAAACTAGCCCAGTATTAAGAGAGTTTTCCGCAAAATATTAAAAGAGAACTCAAATGAAGAAACAATTATACGAAGAACAAATATTATCAATTTTAAAGAGGCCGAGAAGGATCTTCCAGTTCCAGACCTATACAGAGAATGCGGCACGAACAGCCCGGCTTTTTTTGTTCCCAGACAGGTACAGTTTTTCCAGAAAACTGCATCTTTTACAAAAGAACTCTTCATGTTATAGAAACCCCCATATTTATCTTTGAAGGAGAACACCATAATGATTATTCCAGACAGGCCCTTTGTTTCAGATATAATGCTCAATTCCGCCGCCAAATTCGACATACCCCTTGTGTACACCTCAACAGCCAGAGAGATGGGCATAGACCGTACGGCAAATGTTATCGATGAGGCGGAGGCAATCAAGCTTCTCAATGCGCAGGAGTACCCGAAGGTGTACACAAACTCGGAAAACTCCATCGGATGGGTGGCGAAAAATCTCAAGGACACCAAACTCCCCGAGCTTATAGATAACTTCAAAAATAAGGTGCGCTTCCGTGAACTGCTCAAGCCGATGTTCCCCCATTTCTATTTCCTTGAGATACCCTTTGAGGAACTCAATAACACCGACCCCGCAACCCTCAAATATCCCTTCATCATCAAACCCGCAACGGGGTTCTTCAGTATGGGAGTACACAGGGTTGAGGACCCCTCCCAGTGGAACAACACCGTGGCAAAGATTGAGGCTGAACTCAAAGAGGTTGCAGGGCTGTACCCCGATGAGGTCATGAACAGCGAGGCGTTCATCATCGAAGAGTGCATTGACGGAGAGGAATACGCCGTTGATGTTTACTATGATGAATCGGGGGAGCCGGTTGTGCTCAACATACATAAGCACATATTCTCCTCCGCAGATGACGTAAGCGACAGGGTATACATATCCTCAAAGGACGTGATCCTCGATAACCTCGAACCCTTCACGCACTTCATGGCCGAAATCGGCAAACTCTCCGGAGCGAGAAACATTACTGTGCATGCGGAGCTGAGACGAGACGGTGAGATAATCGCACCCATAGAGATAAACCCGATGCGCTTCGGCGGGTGGTGTACCACAGCGGATGCAACCATACTCTCCTATGGGTTCAGCCCCTATGAATACTTCCACAAAGGACTCAAACCGGACTGGGAGCAGGTATTCAACGGCAAAGAGGACAAGCTCTACGGCATGATCGTTCTGGACAATTCCACCGGAATGCGGGGTGCGGACATAGAATCGTTCAACTATGAGAGCCTGCTCTCAAAATTTAAAAACCCCCTTGAAATGAGGATGATAGACCATAAACGCTTCCCCCTCTTCGGCTTCCTCTTCACAGAGACCGACAAAGATGATATTGCTGAACTCCACGGAATCCTCCATTCGGATCTTCGTGAATTCATAATACCAGCAAAGGAAAAACAGGGAGCTTTATGACAGAACAGAATATGCGCCGGATTATCGAAAACTATATAGATGCCTACAACAACTTTGACATAGATGGAATGCTTGCGGACATGGACACCGAGGTCGATTTCAAAAACTACGCCAACGACCGTGTGAACATGCAGGTAAAAGGTATAGACGAACTGAGAGAGGCGGCAGAGATGGCCGCAGAGCTTTTCTCCACAAGAAGCCAGACTATCAAAAGCTTCTCATTCGAACCGGACAAAGCCGAGATCGAGATAGACTACTACGGCGTACTGGCCGTTGATGTGCCCAACGGACCAAAAGCGGGCACCGAGATGCACATGGAAGGAAGGAGCATCTTCCGCTTTCAGGACGGCTTCATAGTCTCGCTGGAGGATTTCGGGCAATAAAAAAACCCGCCACGGGGACGGGTCTTTATATCTGAAATCTAATGATTGTTAGAACGCCTCAAGCTCGCTCTCTGTATAGGGGCCGTATGTTGTGCCGTCGATTGATACATAGTATACAACGTCAACATCGCCGGTCTCTATGTTTACAGAACCGTTGCCGGAAAAGCCTACCGTATATGTCTCGCCATCCTCAGTAATAACCGCCGTCAGGTCAACTGTGGCCTGAGCTGTTCCGTCCATTCCTTCCCCGTCCTCAGCCTGGGGATCGATAGTTCCTGCAAAGGTCATATCTGTGCTTCCGTTAAGGACAATACTACCGGAGGAAAGCCCATCGGTGTAGTCCACGGAAAAATCAGAGTAGCTGGCGCTGAGATCGATAGTAAGGTCGTAGAGATCACCATTACCTTCCGCCATAACAACATCGAGTGTGTTTGCGTAGGAGCTTCCGTTATATATGGTGTACGTGCTGTCACCTTCGCTGTATGAAAAGTCGCTGATGAATGTAGCATCACCGGTAAGGTCGAAGGTGAATGTTGTAGGGTTAAGCTCGGTCTGGGAGGTTCCTGTATATGTAATGGTTACATCGTTCACACCGTTCTGGTCTAGGTCGATGGAGATGCTTTCATTGATCTCCGCTCTGGGCATAACACCGAGCGCCGCACCGCCGGCACCGCCGGGGATATACATGCTCTCTCCTGCAAGGGTTGCAGCTTCACTCACCGCATTAAAACTCTCGCCTACAACCTCTTCCTGCTCCTCGGAAAGCTCTGTAGTGGTATCACCACCGCCGCCTCCGCCGCCATCATCTCCGGTTGTGTCTCCATCTCCGCTGCCTCCACCGCATCCGGCAAGGACAAGCATCATAGCCACTAAAACTGCAAAAATGAGTTTTCTAAGCATTTTTTCCTCCTATATTGTATTTCCTGACCATCGTTCAAGATATCTAAATTATAGCATCCTAATTGGCACATATCTGTGATTTTTACCCCCAAACCCGCCAAGGACGGTTAACGTTTTCTTAAACCCCTAAAACCCCTGAAATATTTTTTCCTAAAATCATTGTTTATTTTATGGGCACGTTCCTAAAACCCAACCAGCATAAGTGAATAAAATTCTTTATCCCCCTGCGGTTTTATTAATCCCTCCTAATGAAACATATGCACATTTTACAACCGCATTGATTATGGAATAGACAAGGCTTCCAGATACGCCATAATAAGCATTTTAACAAACATATCAGCTATTTACAAATTACTAAAATAGGATATCTTATCATTAATCAAACAATAAAATGGTTTTTAAAGCGGTCTGAATTCATTTTCCTACCTGTTTCATAAGTTTACAGGAAAGCGAAAATAATGAACTAAAGTTCCCCACCAAACGGGCGTTATTATATTAAGGACCATTATAGTCCGATTTTGTATGTCTTAATCAAAACGCCTGAGAGGTGACTTATGCTTATAGATATCCAGCTTCTGAACACAGTAATGGCGCTCATTTGCACATGCGGACTCTATACCCTTGTCAGCATGGCCCGCTCATTGAGGGAGACGGAGAGGATCAACCGCCACAGCATCGAGGCCCTTGAGCATCTGCAGTGGTACAAGGCGCACCTTAAGCTCGTGGACGACAACACCCCCGTGAATGAGCTCAGCCCGGAGCACCTTGAGCATTTTGGCCCCATCGCCGTATACTATCAGGAACTTATACGTGACGACTTCGAAATGCGCTCGTCCCTCCTCCGCCTGCTCAGCAAGCAGACCGGCAGGAATTACAGCGTTATCGAGATGCAGAGATGCTTTAATGACGGAGTTCTCAACCGCTTCTTCATAGACCTCGCCTACCGGGGCGATTACCTGTACTCGAACATAGTCGGCCTTCAGCTCCTTAAGAAACACGGCTACAACGATAAGTATAGGCACATCATGGAGGAATCCGGCTTGGTATAGATGCTTGTACTGCTGTGCTTTTTTCTGTAGGGTTAAACTATGGAAAGACTTACATCAAAGTTCTTCGACAGGGATGCGGCTCTTGTTGCGGAGGAACTTTTAGGGAAGGTCATCTACCGTGAAGTGGAGGGTGTGCCCCTTCGTGTGATGGTCATCGAGACCGAGTGCTACTACCTCGCGGACAAAGGCAGCCATGCATCTCTGGGCTATACCGAAAAGCGTTCCCCGCTCTTCATGGTCGGCGGTACGGTGTATATGTACTATGCAAGGGGCGGGGATTCCCTGAATATCAGTTCCCGCGGCGAAGGAAACGCCGTACTCATCAAGTCGGGTATTCCCTGGGGGAACAGCGAAGAAGGGATAGAACTCATGCAGAGGCTTAACCCCGTAAACGGCAGGTTAAGAGAACCTGAGCGTCTATGCTCCGGACAGACGCTCCTTTGTAAAAGCCTCAATCTCAAGGTCCCCGAGCACAGCGGTGTAGGCATTGATGAAGCGGATTTCTGCTTCCTGAACGATGGGGATAACCCCGAAGAAATCATCCAGACTACGAGGCTCGGCATACCCGAAGGTCGAGATGAATATCTCCCCTACCGGTTCATCCATAAGAGCTATGCAGGATACTGCACAAAGAACCCTCTCACCATGAAAAATCCTCCTCCATACTCCCTTTCCCTTCAAAAATAGTACTCAGGTATTATTGTATAAATACTAGGAGGTCACTATGAATAAGCTCATTATTCTCATAACCATACTCAGTCTCAGTGTATTTGCCTACGCATCCGAAAACTTTTCCGATGCGCTCAAAGGGGTTGATAAAACAAAGGTAATAGTAGATTTGAACCAGGGTAAACCCGCCCTCTTGAACCTGCGGCTTAAGCTTATTAAGCAGACCTTTGAGGATATCAAAGCGGGTGGCTCAACCCCCGATGTTATAGTTGCTGTCCGTGGGGGCGCATCCAGATTTATGACCAAGAGTGACAGCCACATAAACAACCTAGACTCAAAGCTTAAAACCGAGATGCAGAAACGTATCCGTGCAATGGTGAAGGAAGGTGTTCGCTTTCAGCAGTGCGGCGTTGCCATCAACCTGCAGGGGATTGGGGAGGATGAGATCATAGAGGAGATAGAGGTCGTTAAGAACGGCTATGTATCCTTGGTCGGATATCAAAATAAAGGCTACGCCCTGCTCCCCATGGAATAAAAAAAAGGGGGCAAGAGCCCCCATTAATATTATCTGTAAGTTGCGATTTCAGTTAGAAAAGACAACCCGTTATTTTGATTAACCATACAGGCAGGCCACGGTCCAGCACCCAAAGATAGCCGAGGCTACCCGACCAGACTAGCCCACATGGCCGGTTATTAACCCAAATACCCTGGTCGTTACCCGAACCAGCCCACCCCGCTAAGTTATGCAAGGTCGTAATTAAGCCAGAAATGATAGCCGAGGTACCCAATCAGACTAGCCCACCTGGCTGGTTATTAACTCAGATACCCAGGTCGTTACCCGAACCAGCCCACCAGACCAGCCCACCTGGCTGGTTATTAACCCAGATACCCAGGTCGTTACCCGAACCAGCCCACCAGACTAGCCCACTTGACCAACTATTAACCCAAATACCCTGGTCGTTACCCGAACTAGCCCACCAGACTAGCCCACCTGGCTGGTTTATTCGGCGGCAGCGTCTGCGGGGAGTGTTCTCTGACCAAGCTCCTTATCGAGCATGAAGATTCCGTTACCACTGCTCTCCACAAGCTTAAGCTGGTCGAGGATCTCGTTCACAGAGGCCTCTTCCTCCACCTGCTCGGTTACGAACCACTGAAGGAACGCATTCGTACCGTGGTCCCTCTCGTCAAGGGCGAGATCCACAAGGTTGTATATCCTTTTGGTAACCTCTTTCTCGTGGGAGAGAGTTTCATTATACATTTCAAGGAGATCCTTAAAGCTCTTCTTGGGCTTATCCATCTTATCAAGCTCAACATCAATACCCTGATCGAGTATGTAGTTGTAGAACTTCATGGCGTGGGCCGTCTCTTCCTGATACTGAACGTAGAACCAGTTTGCGAAGCCTTTGAGTCCTTTAGACTCGCAGTCTGCGCTCATGGCGAGGTATACATATGCTGAATAGAACTCGTAGTTCATCTGATCGTTAAGTGCTTTTCCCATTTTTTTACTAACCATTTAAACTCCTCCAAAATAATATTTATCTATGCATACACACGAAAATCTATCTCGGGGAATATGCTGTTTTTGTTTTCAAGCTTCGTGAGATAATCATCATCGTGCTTGCCGTCGTCCAGCATCTCCCTGAGACGCATAAAGTTATGTATATGCTCCTTTGTTCTTCTTACTGAATACTCTAAGGCGGTCTCCGTTGTCATCAGAAATGCCCAGTCACTGCTCTGGGCGAGGAACAGCTCCCTTGCCATCTGGTTAAGGGCCCGCTTGATGAAGCCCTCTCTCACAGAGCTGTGCTTTCTCGCCATACTCACCATGGAATCCGCCATGAAATGCAGATGACGGTATATCCATTCGTTCCCGCCATTCAGCCAGACATCGTAGAAACCTTTATCCCCCCATGAGGAGGGGTTAACCTCTACAACCTGATTGGTGGGGAACTCATCGAGATATTCGAGGGGTGTTATGGGTTGAACACGGCTCTCCCCATTCATCGCCCTGAATACCTGATAAAGGAACTCCGGTCCTTCGAACCACCAGTGCCCGAAGAGCTCTGCATCGTAGGGTGACACAACGAGGGGTTTGCGGTCTATTAGCTCATCAAGCTCTTCCAGCTGGGCGACACGTTCGGCAACGAAGTGTTTACCGTGGGCCTCAGTCTTCTCCAGAGCAATCTGTGGGTCATAAAACTCTTTGTTTTCACTCTCGCCCGTAATGCGGTGATATTTAAGCCCTGTGAAAACCCTTGTTCCATCGGGGCTTATATACGGGGATATGTAGTCGAAATCGAGATCGTAACCGATATCCCTGTAGAAATCCCTGTAATATGGGTCACCGGGATAGCCTTCCTTGCTGCTCCAAACCTGCTTTGAGGAGTAGAAGTCACGACCGAAGGCGGCCACTCCGTCCTTTGTAAAAACAGGGGCATAAACGCCATAACGTGGCCTTGGCTTGGAGAAGAGGATGCCGTGGGTATCCACAAAGAAGTACCTTATACCGTAATCTGAGAGGATCTTTTCAAGTCCTGAGTAGTAGGCACATTCGGGGAGCCAGATGCCTTTGGGTTTGCGTCCAAACTTCTTTTCATGGCTTCGAACGGCCATCTCGATCTGAGCTCTTACGGCGTTATCCTCGTTTGAAAGCAGAGGAAGGAAGCCGTGGGTGAACCCGCAGGTAATGATCTCAAGGCTCCCTGTCGCCTGAAAGTAACGGTATCCGTTGAGGATATTACGCTGTAGAAAGCCGTAGTAGAACTCTCTTATACGCTCGAAACGGTCGAGATACATCCATGCGAGCCGGTTCTGCTTCGCATCCCCCACCGTTCTGTCCTTCTCCTTCTCGGCAAGCTCAATAAGCTTCTCAAGATGCTTTTCGTAGCGCTGCATGAGCATGCCGTCTGCGAGCATATCCGCAAGGGGAGGTGTTACAGATGTGGTTATACGGAAGTGTATCCCCTGCTCCTCCATCTGCTTCATTTTCATGAGGAGTGGTATATATGTTTCTGTTATGGCTTCATAAAGCCAGTGTTCTTCTAAAAAGTAGTCGTACTCAGGATGCTTCACAAATGGTAGATGAGAGTGGAGCACCAGCATCCAGTATCCTGACATTATTTATCTCCTTTATTGCTGTCGGAGGGGTTTCTGTTGATCATTTCGCCTGAGGAAACCGATTTCTCTATGTACTTCATGATCTCCTGGAATATACGCACACTCCCTGGAACAGCCTGATCCATCTCGTCCACACCGGAGAGACGGTAGATCTCCTCGATCTTCTCGCCGACGGTCATCCACGTTTCCTCGTCCACATGCTCGCTAACCTTGTCGCTGGGCATATGTACCTTGCGGGAGGTAACAACTGCACGGTAGTTGCCTCTGCTGTCCATGATACCGATCTCCGCCCATATGAAGCAGTCTGGGACGTATAGGTCGAAGTACCATGTACCGTAGCGACCGACACGGACACTCGCCTTCTCCTCAACAGCATCATCGCAGGAGGTGAAGACCTTGAGGATGTAGGTAAGCTCCGGTGAATCGAGCTCCCGGCTGAGCTTATCGAGTGTTTTGTCGCAAAGCTCCCAGTAAACATACTCACGCTTGGGGTTTATGGGGAGCAGAACCACCGTATCCACTTGGTAACGCTCGGGGATAGGATAGTTTGGCTGGGGTTCTCCCTTTTTCTTCTCCCCCTGTTTATCCTCTGCATACCCCGGCTGACTCGTTACGCTGTTTTCGGGGAGAGGATTCTTCATAACTTCTTCAAGCGAAGCTATAAGCTCTTTCTTGTTCATCTTGGAGCGGTTTTTCACATTATGCTCCGTAGCGAGCTTATACAGCTCTTTCTTAGTCATTTTGGCGAAATTCATTCCTTTCCTCCGCAGAGCGAATCGTATAGTTTCATATATTCTCCAGCGGTTCTTCTCCATGAGTAATCCAAACCCATGAAATGTACCGCCTGTGATTGCAATATATCACTGTCTGCAAAAAGTTCCATAGCTGTGGCGATGATCCTCATAAACTCTTCACGGCTGTACTGCTTCATGACCAGTCCGTGGCCGCCGTCTGTTATATCCTTAACTGTATCCTTCAGCCCTCCCGCTGTACTCACAAGGGGTACAGCGCCGTATCTCATACCTATGAGATGGGATGTTCCGAAGGGTTCATACACCGAGGGAACCATAACAAAGTCCGCCGCCGCATAGAGCTTATGGGCCAATGCCTGATAATACCCCTGATAGAGGTGAATGTTGTCATATTTTTCAGAAGCGCTTTTCAGCGCCCTGGAATAATGTATGTCCCCATGCCCCAGAACGATGAAATCAGCATCCAGTTCAGAGAGTTCCTCTGCTGAATCGATGAAGAGATCCAACCCTTTTTTATGGCTGAACCTGCTTACCATAACAAATAGGGGCCGTTTCGATTCAATACAGAATTCCTTTGCCAGCTCCTGCTTGTTTAGCTGCTTCCATTTCCTATCGTTATGTTCACAGCGGCAGACGATGTGAGGGTCATCATCGGGGTTCCACTGGGCATAGTCTATACCGTTAAGTATCCCCTGGAGCTTTGAGGAGTATTCACGCATAACCCCGGCCATGCCCTCTGCTATGTCCTCGGTTTGAATCTCCTCCGCATAGGCGGGGCTGACTGTTGTGACACGATCGCTGAAGACCACCCCACCTTTGAGGAAGCTTACGTGATCGTAGAACTCTATGCCGTCGATACAGTAGACATCCCAAGGAAGGCCGAGGCTGTCCATGCTCCCCCTGCTGAAGCTCCCCTGAAAGGCTATATCGTGTATGGTATAGACCGTGCGGGAGAGGATGCGGGGGTAGTTGTAGTGCAGATACACGGGAACAAGCCCCGTCTGCCAGTCGTGGCAGTGTATAATATCCGGCTTTTTCTCCATCTTATCAATATAGTTCAGGCAGGCACGGGAGAAGGTGCCAAAGCGGATATCATTGTCGGAGTAATCGAAATCCCTGTTACCATAGATGCCGTGTCTATCGAATAGCTCGGCATTATGGAAGAAAAGATACTCCACACCACCCTGATTCTTCCGGTAGATAGTGTATTCAAAATCATTGAATCCTGACCGCACAGAGGTTCTGAAGCCTGTCTCCTCAAGGGCATGCTCATCCCTGTCTATCTGTAGATAAAGGGGGAGCATTACGCAAACATCCGTCTCGGCGGAGTGGAGTGCGGCGGGGAGCTTCTCCAGAACGTTTCCGAGACCGCCCGATTTAACGAACGGTCCCGCTTCACTGGCGATATGAACTACTCTCATCTCTCGGCGGCCTCCCTCAGGTAGCCTGCGCAGTCCTCGGGGCGTACGGGATTAATATGAAAACCCGTACCCCATTCAAAGCCTGCTATACTTGTGAGCCTCGGTGCTATCTCTATGTGCCAGTGGAAATCCTGCTTTATACTGTGCCAGTAGTCAGGCTTTCCGGGTCTGTTTGTGAGCGGCGGGGCGGTATGTATAACAAAGTTGAGCTGCGGATCCTGCAGAACCCTGTCCAGACGTCCGAAAAGCTCGCTCATTATATCCGCAAGTCCGTGGAGCTCACTCTCATTGGTCCCTGCGAAGTTGTGCCTGTGCCTCTTCGGGTAGACATGCAACTCGAAGGGGAAGGATGAAGCATATGGGCAGAAGGCCAGAAAATCCTGATTCTCATACACCAGACGCTTTGCCTCACGCTGCTCCTCCTCAATTATATCACAGAAGAGACACCGCTCCTTATTCCTGTAGTGCATCCTTGCGCTGTTCAATTTTGTTTTAAGTATGTGAGGGAGCACAGGAAGGGCTATCACCTGGGAATGGGGGTGGCCTATGGCGGAGCCGAAGCCTATACGGTGGTTCTTAAAGGGCATAATACAGCGAAAGCGAGTGTCGTTGGTGAGATCACGTATCCGCTCACGGAAGGTAAGAAAGAGGTTGTACATCGTTTTGCGGTCGTAGCCGGAGAGGGATAGGCTGTGCTCCGGAGTATCGATGATAACCTCATGGGCACCAACACCCGAGACCTCGTCATAGAGCCCCTTACCCGATCTCTCAAGCTCGCCCTCAATGCGGAAGGCGGGGTACTTGTTCGGTATAACCCTTGTGTACCAGTCCGGTTTATTCCTTTCATTCCCCTTTCGAAGAGCGAAGACCTCGTTGGGGGTTTTATCCTCATTACCATAGCAGAAGGGGCAGTTCGAGCTCTCCCTCTGCGGCTCCACTTCGCATTTCTCAAGGGTGAAGTCGTGGGGTCTTCGGCTCCTTTCTGTAGCAATAACGCTCCATTTTTTCTTAACCGGGTCGTGTCTCAGCTCTGACATATCCTCTCCGTCAACTAACTAATATCTATAACAAGGCTCCCCTTCATCTTGAAGGAGCCTGTGAAACGCATTGGAACAGCGATGGCGATCCCCTGTGATGTCAGGTCCGCCCCCTTCTCCGACTGGGATACGGTTTTCACCGTGAAGGCATACCCCTTATCACTCCCGGGAACAGAAAGCCTCAGCGATACAGGTGTGGCTGCGTCCTTTATGACAGAATCGCTGAAATCCGCCTCGAGCCCCTCACCGCAGTTTTCACCGTTAATAAGGGTATTGTTCAGATCCATGAAGTGGAAGTTGAACTCGGCGAAGTATGTGATCTCTTCTGGGGAGTCGGATGTGAAATCGATCTCAAAATCTATCCTGTTCTCTTTGAAGGTGAATCTCTTCTTTATCTTTGCACTGTAAGACTTATCACCCAGATAAAGCCCCCCTTTGCGCTCAAAGGATACACCCTTGGCGGATGTTTTCACATCTGCGGGCTGGTTTGCAAAATCACCAACCTCATTAAAGGAGCAGCACTTAAAATCCCCGAGGGAGAGTGAGGGTGTGAAGTGATCTATGAAGGAGTTCCTGTTGTACCAGTCGTAGCTTAGATGCGCCTGCATCTCCTCGCTGACCTCGATATCAAGGTCGTGGATGGTGCTTATGCCGTCACCATCGCTCTCCTTCTTATCCCCCTCATCCTTCTCGGGAACGAAACGTTCGTGGTACGCCTCCTTCCTTCTGGTGAGGGTATTCAGCAGGTTGATGCCGTGTTTCTTGATTTCAAGGGCACAGAGCTGCCCACAGTCCCTTGAGGTGAACATGGCGTTGAAATCCCTGTTACGGATATACAGATCGTCGTAACCGTTATACTCCATATCCTCCTGCTCGATGGCGGGGAATGATGTTCCGGCGAGTTCCTCCAGCCTCCTCTCACCCTCTATGATAAAACGCCATGAGTTGTTGCGCAGGTTGGGGAGATACAACCCGCCGAATATGCCGTGCCACAGAACATCGTTGCACTGGGCACGATACAGGGAATCGGTGAGTTCGTCGTCATTATAGTCCGCCGCGTATCTGCTGAGCCTGAGAGCCCTTTTATGGATACGGTTGCTCTCGGGGTATTTCGCAAGGAAGTTCTTCCAGATACCCCCCTTTATGAAAACATCGGCGTAGTCCTTATGCTCCGTATCCTTCACATCCGCCGCAAGCTCCTCCATCTGTATGGTACGCTCGGCAAAGAGGGACCATTCACCCATCTCGTAGTAGGAGGTTACGGGTAGATACGCCAGACCGGCCGGCTTTTCCTTTTCAACGGTTTCATCGTATCTGGCAAAGGCAACCTTGTCGCTTTTGTTCACAGCCTTTATGAATTTCTCAAGCCACTTCTTCTCATACACCCATTCATAGGTATCGGGCCAGACGCCGAACTTTTCGCCGTCATCGAATATTACGGAACACTTACCCCCAGAGCCTTGGACATCCTCTAAATAGTCCACCACCTTCGTCTCATCGTAGAAGGGGATGTAGTATCGCAGGTTTTTGTCTATGGGAAAAAGGTTTACCCTGTAGCCATCCTGTTCGGTCACGTAGTAGCCGTTAAGCATCTCTTTGTAGTAGCCGGCGGAGAGGAAGTGGTAATCATCTACGATAACATTCTCAATGCCGAGTTCTGCTGCATCGGGTATTATAGATGAATCCCACACACGCTCGGTGAGCCAGAGTCCGGTCGGTTTCTGATTAAAATACTTCTCAATATATTCGCTCAACATCTCTATCTGCCCCCGCCTGTCACGGGAGGGTATGGAAGCGAGGACTGGCTCATAGTATCCACCTGTGAAAAACTCCGCCTGCCCCCTTCCGGCGAGTTCCTGCATTATCTCAAAGGTCTTGCCGTGGCGCTCCCTTATGAACTCAAGGAGCCAGCCGGAGTAATGCACAGAGAACTTGAATCGCTTGTACTTAAGCGCAGTTTCCATAAAAGGTGCGTAGCAGTTTTCCACCGCTTCATCAACCACATGGGTAAAGTTACCTACGGGCTGGTGGCAGTGTATTCCCATCAAAAGGGGCAGTTTCATCTCTCCTCCATCAGACTATCCAGTCATCCTCAAAATCTTCGGTCACGTCTATCTCGACCATGTTGTAAAGGGGTGCACGCTCGACGATATCTTCGCCATCCTTTACCCTGAGAACAAGATATAGCCTCTTCCAGCTATCCTTAAAGATGCTTGTGAAGGGGACTCCAACCTCTGCTATCCTGCCGAAATGGTAGAACACACCCTCCTCGGTCTGTCCGCTACCTCCTGCCAGGGGGATTCGGAATATCTTAACATCATCAATAGTTATCTCGATCTCAAGCTCACGCCCCCGCTCCATGATTGAGGCAAGTTCACCCTCAACCCTGAGATAGAGGCAGTTCTCATCCCAGCCGTAATACAGCTTTTTGAGGCTGCTGGAGGAGGCGTGCATTGCGCCTGCGTCAAATTTAAGGTCAAACTCTCCCGCACTGAGCCACTCGAAGAAACTGGTCACTTGACCATCCACCACCGGGGAGAGGAAGTAGTTCGGCTTGCGGACTATACCACTCTTGTGGCTCTTCTTTATGGGGATAAATAGATCCGCAGGGGGCTTTACACCCACTGCATCGTATACGTTCTTCAGATGGTTTCTGAAGAGCTTGTCAAAAAGGTCGGACTGTAGGCTGAAGTGGTCATCCCCGAACCACCAGAACCAGTCGCTACCTTCGGCTATATGTATCTCACGCATCGCTTTCTCGATACGCTCCTTGTCATCTGTATAGTTAACCGCCTTCCTCGCTTCGCTTAGAAGACGCCACGCCTCGTTCTTCTCCGAGTGACCGAGCCATGTGGTAAAATCACCGTATATCCATGAGCCGGCTCTGATCTTATCCAACCGGTTCTCCGGCACATCGCTGAGGCGCACTCCTTCGGACATGGTAACAGTATCGAGCCACTCCGTCTCCTCAAGCCTCTTATAAAGGGCACGGAAGAAGGGTTCTCCGTTCTCCTTGTAGTACTCCCATGCGTTTTCCCCGTCGAGGATAACGGGCACGAGAGGTGAATCATCCATAGAATCGTATATCACCCTGAGCTTTTGAATAAAATCATCCGCCGCACGCTCCGGTTCCCATCCGCTGTAGGTAAAACCGATGAGATCGCTGAGGATCTTGTCACGGAAGTAGATATTGATCCGCCTGCCGTTCCTTTCGTAGTAATGCCTTCTGTATAAAAGCTTACGGTTTTCCGAAAGGGTGAGGTTGGTCTCCATGGAACCTGCCAAAACATCCTCGTCGCTGGCGATCCATTCGACTCCGTTAGCGGCAAAGGTTTCCGCTGCCGCTTCGCTTATGCTCCCCTCCGCAGGCCACATACCCTCTGCCCTTCGGCCGAAGATGTTCTCATAATACTTAAGAGCTTCGACCACGTGCCATTTGTAGTCATCCTCAAAGGCGTTGGATGCGGCGGGCATGCTTATCTCTGGCAGTGCCTCTTTGGCGGATTCCAGATCTATAAGCAGGGGCAGGATCGGATGGTAGTACGGAGTCACCGACACCTCAATGACCCCCTTTTCCATGAGCTCCTTGTACAGGGGAACGATACGCCCCACACTGTCGCACAACGCTTCGATAAGCTTTGTTTTGTCATCCTGGGAGTAGCCCCTCCCCTTCTCGATTAACTCTGCCACCACGGGGTATTCCCTGCGGAAGAAGTTCCCCGTCCAGCTGAGAAGGTAAAGTACCTCAAGATCCAGTATCTCCTCTGCATTAAAAAGCTTGTCCGGTGAATCGAACATGCTCCCTCTGCTTTTGCGGCTGTACAGCTCTGCAAATCGACGAAAAGGGGCTATCATATTGCTGTAGTTCGCCATGAACAGCTGGGGGATCAGCGTGGATTTCTCCTCGGAAGACAACTCGGAGGGTTCCCTGCTGAGGAGTTTTATAAATGTGTCCTCCACCGAAGGGTCACGGTAGTCATCCAGCTGTTCCAGAAGGGATGGAACAACATTAAAGGTCTGCTTAATCCCCTTATACTCTTTAAGATACGCAGGGATCTCGTAGTAGTCCTTCACGGCATGGAGGAACACCCACGGCATATGGAAAACACCGTCGGCATCATCCCTGTAATAGGGCTGGTGCATATGCCACAGAAAGACAAGATGGAGTTTCTTCATAACTATTCCTGGTTCTCCAGCCAGCTGTGAATCTTCTCCTTGTACTCCTCCTGGAGCGCCTTTCCTGTCTCTTCATCCATAGCTTCAACGTAAACATGAACGTTGGGGGAGTATTGATCGGGAACCATATGGACCCAACCCCTGTCCTCAAAAATAATCTTTATGCCGTCCAGAAAGCTTGCATCCCTGTCCATCGCCTCTTCGCTCATCTTGCGCATGAGAAAGCCCTTGAGCTCAAGGGGGCAGTTGATCACGTTGTGGACAAAGTAGTAATCGGGAACAAGCTTAAGCACCTCGCTTATACCGAGATTAAGCCTGGCCAGCATCTCAAGGAGTTTAACGGAACAGTACATCGCATCGGCATGTATGCCGTTATCAAGGAAGATATAGTTGTGCTGGAGGTTGCCGAAGAAGTAGAAGTTCCTCATGTAGCCGACCTTAAGGCCGGTCACTTTGCCGCGCACTATCTCAACGTTCTTAAGCTCGCTGTCGAGCACGGTGGGAGAATATGCGGGGAGGTAAACCTTCACCTTCTCCTTTATGGTTAAATCTATCAGTTTTATAAACATCATCAGAGCAAAATCACCCCGCAGGGCCCTGCCCTTGTCCGTAATTATGCTTATTTTCTCGCCGTGGGGGTATATTATAAGGCCGAGATCAGCCTCCTTAACCTTTACAATGTCCGAAACCTCCTTAAGGGAGCTTTCGTGCTGATGGATGGTTTTGGAGAGCTTCATCTCATCCTGATAGGAGTTCAGGATAACCGACTCCGCACCCATCCGGTTGAGGAGATCGGGGTATATGTTCTCCGTTGTACCGTTCATGAGGTCCACAACGAGCTGGAAACGCCTTGCACGGATATGATTAACATCAAGGGTTTTAAGGAAGCTTTCACGGTAGAAGTCCTTAACCATGTGCTGTTCGTATATCTCACCTATCTCCTCATGGGCCGCCCTGCGGAAGTTCTCCCGGAAGAAGATACGCTCAACACTCTTCTCCATACCGGAGTCGATGGGTGTTCCATGCTCATCGAAGAAGAGTACCTCCGTATGGGTGGAATCACTCTGTGACTGGCGGAAATAGACACCCGCAACCTCGCCGAACATGCTCAGCTTGTGGCACATTACCGGAAGGGGGCTCATACGGATATCCGTAACATTAACCCCCGTGGAGAGAAGGCCTCCGAGAAAGCACCGCTTAAGCATTCGGGAGCCTCTGTGGTAGTCACGGCTCAAGAGAACACGGGAACCTGCGGGGAGCTGGCTTCCAAGGGCTGAACCGAGCTTTGCGGCAAGCTCCGGCGACATCTCCACATTCGTTCTGGCGCTTACCTTCCCACCTTCGAAGATGGACTTCTTCCATTTATCGCCCCAGATAAGGTTGCTGCTCACGATGGAGCTCTCCTCTATCTGTTTGTTGGGCCAAACCATTACATCCTTTTCGAATATTACGTAGTTCCCCACCTCGGTGTCCTGGGCGATAATACAGCCACTCTCGCCCATAACCTTCTTGCCGAGAAGGACATGGTTGCACAGGACCACATTCTTGAGGGAGCATTTCTCCCCCGTCTTCACCTCATCCCAGAGGATGGAATCCTCAATAGAGGTTTCTGCACCGATAACACAGTTTTTACCTGCCACCATATTGGAAAGCTTTGCATCCTTGCCCACTCGACAGCCGTCACCAAGGATAACAAGCCCTTCGAAGCTTGCCGTATCGTCTATCTGGACGTCTTTACCAAGGAACACCCTTGCCCCATCCTTTTCGGCGAGCTCACCGTCATAATTGAGCTCCACCTCTCCGTTAATGATCTCATGGAGCGCAGCACGGTATGAATCGGGGTTGCCCACATCCCGCCAGTATCCTTTGGCGTTGTAGCCGTATATGTTGATACCCGCAGACATGAGCTTGGGAAAAAGATCCTTGGAAAAGTCGAAATTAGCGTTGTCTGGTATATACTTAAGCACTTCAGGCTCGAAAACGTATATACCTGTATTGATGGTATCGCTGAAAACCTCACCCCAGCCCGGTTTCTCAAGGAAGCGGACGATCTGTCCATCCTTGTCTGTGATAACCACTCCGAACTGGAGGGGATCCGGTACGGAGGTAAGCGTAATTGTCGCTTTGGAGTTCTTTACATCGTGATAGCCGATTATCTCCTGTATGCTGAAATCAGTAATAAGATCGCCGCTGACGATGATGAACTTCTCGTCCAGGAACTCCTCCGCCTGCTTTACAGCACCTGCAGTTCCGTAGTCGTCATCGGGGAGAACATAGGTTATATTAACCCCTCTGTCGCTCCCGTCGCCGAAGTATTCCTTAATAATCTCAGGCTTGAAATAAAGGAGTATAACGATGTCCACAATTCCTGCCTCTTTGAGGGACTCGATAATATACTCCATCATAGGTTTGTTCATAACCGGTATCATCGGTTTCGGTACGCTGGAAGTAAGGGGCTGAATCCGTGTACCGAATCCGCCGGCCATAACCACTGCCTTCATAATAAAATATCCTCTCTAAATCGTCTTATTTGCTCTTCTGGAGAACCTTGTTTATCTCACCCACAAGGCTGTCCAGATCCGATGGGGATTTAACCCAGTATCCATCGGCAAGCCATGTGGAGAAATCATCCTGATACGCACTGTAAGCTGTCGCAAGGATCGTCTTAAGACCCTTGTGCTTCTTTGTTATCTCCTGGAGTATATCGATTCCGCTCTCACCCTTAAGCTTGATATCAAGCAGGATTACATCAATATTCTCTTTTTCGAGTATAGGGAAGCACTCCTCACTCCCCGCGGCCTCGAAAACCTTAAAACCCTGATCCTCAAGCTCTGTTTTGTAAAGAAGTCGGATGTCAGATTCATCATCCACTACAAGAATCGAATGAGCCATATTACGCCTCCATAAATCATTGGTAGAACACTTTCAGGGGGCTTTCTTTTCCGGGAATATCCGAAGGAGCCCAAGCCCGGCGCACTACATTAAAAGCTTTACAGCACCGCCGTAAAGCAGACAAAGCACAGATTAACCGCCCCTCCCAGGACCGGAAGACTGTGCACACATGCTCACAAACGCCCTAACCACAATAAATATTCATCCAGCATTTGCCAGAGTAAATTATTATAACATAGTGGAAGAAGAGCTATCAAGAATACCGGAAAAAGAGCATTCAAACCTTGAGGGAGGCTACAGCATCGCTGTAGGAGGGGGAGTTGAAGACATAGCTTCCAGCCACAACCGCATTACATCCTGCATCAGCAAGCATTTGCACATTTGAGTCGGTCACGCCGCCGTCCACTTCTATGATAAGATCCGGGCGAAGTGTTTTAGCCATATCACAAATCTTTGACACTTTTTTTAAGCTGCTCTCAATAAATTTCTGGCCGCCGAAGCCCGGGTTAACGGACATAACGAGGACAAGGTCCACAAAGGGGAGAATCTCCTCAAGGACCGAGGCAGGGGTATGGGGGTTAAGGGAGACACCCGCCTTCTTGCCGAGGTCATGGATGAGGGAAACCGTCCTGTGCAGATGGGTTGCGGCTTCGTAATGGACTGTGATCCAGTCTGAGCCGGCATCGGCGAAATCCTGAATATACCTGTCCGGATCGGTAATCATAAGATGCACATCAAAGGGCTTCTCTGTGCACTTGCGTAGTTTCTTGATCACAGGGGGGCCGAAGGTTATATTCGGAACGAACTGACCGTCCATCACATCGAGATGGATCCAGTCCGCACCAGCTTCGTCGATGGCCCGTATCTCTTCGCCAAGTATTGAAAAATCCGCACTTAATACGGAAGGAGCAACTATCATGGAGCGTATAATAATGAAGCGGGAGGAAAAGTGCAAGCTATCTTTGCCCCCTGCAACATAAGGAACAATCTTCACATTTTTTTTGCTTGATTCGCATCTCTTTAAGACCGATAGTTCATCTATGAGACAAACACTTATAAGGCTTATCACAGCCTCAGCCCTTGCAATAACACTGACATCCACCGCATATGCAGTTGCCATAAATGATGAAATGCGCACATTTGCTTCCGATATGGAGCAGAAGCACGGCTTTAAGAGCGCATACATCATAGAAAAGCTGAAGGAGGCGGAGCTTAAGGAACGAACCATCGAACTGATGGATCGCCAGCTTAAGAAGACGCCGTGGCATGTATATAAAAAGCGAATGATAACCGACAAACGAAAAGAGCGGGGAGTTAAGTTTTACAGGGAATACCCGAACACCCTGCGCAGGGCGGAGGTAAAATACGGGGTAACATCAGAGGTTATTGCCGCCATCCTCGGTATCGAAACGAACTACGGCGACTACGTTCTCAAGCACAGCGCTCTGGATGCCCTTGCCACCCTCTCCTTCCATTACCCCAGAAGAGCGGCATACTTCAAAGGTGAACTGGAGCATCTGTTTGTATTCTCGAGGAAAAACGGCATCGACCCAGCAGATGTATTGAGCTCTTACGCCGGCGCAGTGGGCATACCCCAGTTTATGCCCAGCAACGTCTCAAAGTATGGCGTGGATTTCGGCGGAAACGGTAATATGGACCTAATCGGAAGTAAGCCCGATGCCATCGGAAGCATCGCAAAATACCTCAAGAACCATGGATGGGAGCGGAATAAGCCTATCGCTGTAAAGGCATACGTCAGAGGTAACGGCTACAAGAAATTCCTCGGAAAAGGCATAAAACCGAAATACAGCGTCCGTGATATGGAACGAAACGGAATCCGCCCATCCCTCTGGGTAGACCCCAGTCTCAAGGGTGCTTTGATAACACTTGAGAAGAAACGGGGGAGTGAATACTGGATTGTATTCCAGAACTTCTATGCCATAACCCGCTACAACCACAGCATTAACTACGCCATGGCCGTAACCATACTAAGCAAGCACATCGAATACGGCAGGAGATAAAAAAGGGCACAGCCGTTAAGCTGTGCCCTATGGTTGGTTATATATTAATTCTGTTAGCTCGGTTACAATGTTTAACCATTCAGGGTTATACACAAACCGAAGTTTTCATCATGACTACAGTTACTCGGGCATCGGGCACATCTTGCTCCCATCTGAACCGTCCCAGTCAGTCCCCTTTTAGAGGATCTGGCTGAGGAACTTCTGCAGGCGCTCGTTCTGGGGATTGTTGTATATCTCCGAGGGTGTATTCTCCTCGAGCTTAAGCCCTTCATCCATAAAAACGATCCTGTCCGCAACCTCACGGGCGAACCCCATTTCGTGGGTAACAACAACCATGGTCATCCCCTCCTTTGCGAGGGTTTTCATAACATCAAGCACCTCGCCGATCATCTCGGGGTCGAGGGCGCTGGTGGGCTCGTCAAAAAGCATAACATGGGGGCGCATGGCCAGTGCTCTGGCGATGGCAACCCTCTGCTGCTGTCCGCCGGATAGCTGGGAGGGGTAGCTGTCACGCTTATCCGAAAGCCCCACCTTCTCGAGGAGCTGTTCCGCTATCTCCACAGCCTCGTTTTTGGCAACCTTCTTCACCTTCATGGGGGACATGGTTATATTGCCGAGAACCGTTTTATGGGGGAACAGGTTGAACTGCTGGAACACCATCCCCACGTTCTCACGCATCTTGTTTATATTGGTTTTAGGATGGGTAAGGTCCATCCCGTCCACCTTAACCTCGCCGGAGGTAACCTCTTCCAGCAGGTTCAGCGTTCTAAGCATCGTGGACTTCCCCGAACCGGAGGGTCCGATGATAACCACCACCTCTCCCCTGCCTACGTCCAGATCCACGCCCTTAAGCGCCTGCACACCATTGGGGAAGGTTTTTACAACGTCTCTTGCTTCTATCATCAAATCCATATCAGTCGCTCCGTGCCATATTTCTTTCAAGTTTCTGCACAAGCACCGAAAGACCCGATGTGAGCACCAGATACATCAGCGCTACTGTGAACCATATCTCGAATGGACTGAATGTCGAGGCGACGGCCTCCCTTCCAGATTTCGTAAGGTCTGTAATAGAGATAACAGACACAAGGGATGAGTCCTTAATCAGGGAGATAAACTGACCCGCCATGGGTGGCAGCGTACGTTTAATCGCCTGGGGAAGAACAACATACATCATCGCCTTCGGATAGCTCATGCCGAGACTTCTCGCCGCCTCCATCTGCCCCTTGGGGATAGACTGGATACCCGCCCGGACGATCTCCGCAATATAAGCACCGGCAAACACCGCCAGTGCCGCAATACCCGCAGTCATACGTTCAAGCTGGAGTACGGTTCCGATAAAGAAATAGAATATGAAAATCTGTACAAGGAGAGGTGTACCCCTGATGAGCTCCACGTACAGAATCGACAGCTTTTTAAATGCAGGGTTTCTGGATACCCTGGCAAGACCGGTGAACACACCTATTATAATCGCAAAGAATATCGAGACGATCGATATCCACAGGGTTACAAGAAGCCCCGTAAGCAAAGGCCCCATCTTGAGACTCTTTGTGGAGGAGACAACATCCCCCTCGAAAACGAGATCACCGTCGCTCAGGTTTGTTTTACCCGGCTCCTCAACAACAAAAGGGTCCCCCCCCATGTCGGGTTCAACGATGATCCTCCCCTTCTCTATTACGGCTGTTCCGTCGAAGGGGGCCCGGACCTCTTCATTGGCCATGTAGAGGATATACTTGGGAACTCTGTGCCAGCGCCATATGTAGTCGATATTCTTGGAGGCTGTGTAAACGCTTACACAAAGCCCAAGAAGAAAGGCCGCAAGTACCAGGTTCCAGATTAGATTTTTCTGTTTGGCAGACAAATTATCAGCTCCTTTGTCTATGGAATTCAGCCCTGCAACAAGGGCTCTAAATTACTGAGGGGGCCCTTTCGAGCCCCCTTTATTAATCTTTTACTGGATGTCCTTCAGCCAGCTGTTGCTGAGGAACCATTTCTTGTAGACTTTATCGTAGAAGCCGTCACCCTTGATCTGTGCAAGGAAGTTGTTCAGCCAGTTCATAAAGTCCGGATCACCTTTTCTAATTGCCCATGCGAGGGGCTCGTAGGTGAAGGGCTCATCGAGGAAAACAAGGTTCTTGGGATTCTCGGAGTAGTAGGAGGCTGAATAGGGAAGGTCGTATACGAAGGCATCCGCCTTGCCGTTAACAACTTCCATAACTGCTTCCTGCTCTGTCTCAAAGAGTCTGAGCTTAGCCTTGGATATGTATCTCTTAGTGGCCTTCTCCGCTGTAACACCAAGCTTTGTCGATACGGTGTACTTGGGGTCGTTTAGGTCTCTGTAGCTCTTAATCTCGTCCTTAAGATCCTCACGGATAAGGATTGTCTGACCAACTACGATATAGGGATCGCAGAAGTTAACCTGAAGGTTACGCTGGGGGGTAATAGTCATACCAGACATAATAATGTCGAACTTCTTTGTGAGAAGTGAGGGTATGATACCGTCCCATGCGGTGTTCACAAGGTTGAGCTTAACACCCATATCCTTTGCCATGCGCTTGGCGATATCTACGTCGAAACCGACGATCTCGCCTTTTTTGTTCTTAAGCTCGAAGGGCATATAGCCAGCCTCGAGACCTACCCTGAGCTCACCCCTTTTCATGATCTGGTTGAGGGTTGACTCCTCCCAAAGATCGTTGCTGTTGGCGAACGCAGCGGAAACACAGAAAGCCATTACCGCTATGATTGTAAGCAGCTTTTTCATAGTCTATTTCCTCCTAGTAAGATTTCCCTTCTTCAAGAATTTCTGAAATGATCATTCCTCCGCCGCATTCCGGGCATCTTCCGGGCTGTTCCTTCGGGAGGTAGATAATTTGAGTGTAGTCACAATTAACACATTTGATCTCTACGGCCTGAATCTTCTGATCGTCCTTCTCTGACATATCAACTCTCCTAGCCAATTAAAAAACTGTGCACCCGAGGCACAGAGAAAGGTATGATAGTATATCAAATGTCATAAAAAATAAAGATTTTTTGTACCGTAACACACTGCGGTGTTATATAACACCAGAGGATTATGAACATAAAGAAAAAGCTCAGCCGGCTCTTCGGCAAAGGACCAAATCTAGAGAAAGGGGCAGATGCCCTGGCTGCGGAGAATTTCAGTCTCGCTTACCGTATATTTGTGGAGCTGGCCGAAAGGGGTTCCGCAGAGGCACTCATGGCCATAGGCATGATGCACGAAAACGGTATGGGTTTGCCTAAATCCCCGGTCAAGGCACTTAAGATGTACCTTATGGCCTCAAAACTTAACCTGCCCGAGGCGCAGTACAGGGCGGGGGAGATACTCATGCGTGGAAGAGGGGTGGACAAACGCCCCATGCACGGGCTTAAGTGGCTCTTATCTGCGGCGGAGAAGGGGCATACCGAGTCCATGTACAGGGTAGGCATGCTCTACCTTCATGGAAAATACGTCGAAAGAGATGACGAAAGAGCTTTTGAGCTAATTCTTAAATCGGCGGAGAAGGGTTACGCTCCCGCACAGAACAGAATGGGGCTTATGTATGCCTCCGGCAGAGGAATACTTAAGGACTACAACGAGGCGGTTAAATGGTACAGGGCAGCAGCTTCCCAGGCCTACCCAGAGGCGTTCTACAACCTTGGCTGTATGTATGAGGGTGGACTTGGCGTGGAGCAGAATAACAAAGAGGCTGTGCGGTGGTTTCAGCTTGCAAAGAAGGCTTACGGCTAAGGGAGGGATTTAATTCTGCGTATTATTTCAATATCTTCGGGAAATCGCCCCGTTTTGCTTTTGGCGTATATCTCTTCACCGTCAGCTGTGATGTCGAAAACACCGTTCTTCCCCATCACAAGCTCCGGCTTAGTGCCCGTCTCTTCCTCTATCCTCTCCGCCAGACCGGCGGCTCTAGCATAGTAGTTTCAGACAGCGCAGTAGGTTATCTTAACAGTCATAGCTCCCCCTAACCGCTTATCTCTTCGATCCCTGCCTTTATAACGGAATCGAGATCGTTGCCGCCGAGGCTGTAGTAAACATTCTTACCGGCCTTTCTGTACTTAACCAGCCTTGATGCACGCAGAAGCCTGAGCTGATGAGAAACCGCGGACTGCGTCATATCAAGAAGCTCGGAGATATCGCTAACACAAAGCTCAGAAAGGGTAAGCGCATAGAGGATCTTCATCCTCGTGGGGTCGCCCATGAGCTTATATATCTCAGATAGCCTCTCAAGATCGTCATTCTCCGCCATCTTCTCTTTAAGATAGCTAAGGTCGCTGCTGTCCGGTTCGTTAAGTTGAACAAACTCCTCTGCCATATCGAACCTCCGTCTCTGAACTAATGTGTCAAAATAATCCAACGCAAATTTGTTTCTATGAATAAAGCGTCTTCTCTATAGATTCTACTATAGACTGTATCTCTTTGTCATCCCGAACCTTCTTTTCGATGGTCTGAACGGCGTGGAGCACGGTGGAGTGGTCGCGGCCGCCGAAGAGATCTCCCACCTCCTGCAATGACATAGAGAGTTTATCCCTTAGCAGATACATCGATAATTGCCTTGGTACAGAAACACTTCTCGTTCTCTTTTTAGACTTGAGATCGGCGAGCTTAACATTGAAATATTCGGTGACAGCCTTGATGATATCGTCCTGGGTTACCATCCTGTCTTTCTTTACCAGAAAGCGATCCAGCGATTTTCTAGCAAGGTCGATACTGAGGGGTTCGTTGTGGAATGAGGCGTATGCGCTCAAGCGGACGAGAGCTCCGATTAATTCTCGAATATTTTCGGTTTTTATATTTTCTGCGATGAAAAGTGCCACCTCTTCGGGTAGTCTAAGGTTCATCATATCCGCTCTTTTCATCATAATCGCTGTTTTTTCCTCGGCGGTGGGTGTTTGAATATCAGCGATGAGTCCCCACGCAAACCGGCTTATAAGCCTCTCCTCCATCTCGGGGATCTCTCCAGGTGTCTTGTCACTGGTGAGGATAATCTGCTTGTGCATGTCGTAGAGGGTGTTAAAGGTATGGAAAAACTCTTCGGTACTGCGCTGTTTCCCCGCCAGAAACTGGACATCATCGAAGAGCAGCATGTCGATATTCCTGTATTTATTACGGAATTCGTCCATTTTTTTGGAGCGCAGTGAGTTGATCATCTCGTTTGTAAAGGTTTCGCTGGTGATGTAGAGAACCTTCATCTTAGGAAAACGTTCAAGGATACGGTTTCCGGCGGCCTGCATCAGGTGAGTTTTGCCAAGCCCTACTCCTCCATAGATAAAGAGCGGGTTATACATCTGGAAATGCCCCTCGGATACTGCAAGGCAGGCGGCGTGGCTAAACTGGTTTGAGCTTCCGGCTACGAAGTTTTCGAAGGTATTCTCACGGTTAAGCCCGGTATTATTGGAATAATAGGGCTGCTCTGTGACTCCGTTCGGCTGAACTTCCTCCACGGCTGCGGGGGTCCTTTTCTTCCCCTCCGCCACAACGATGCGCACGTCGGCATCGATGGAAAGGCCTTCATTGAAAATCTTGCGCATGGTGTCCATATACTTCTCTTCAACCCACCCCTTATAGAAACGGTTAGGGGCTTGAAGAGTGATAAGATCACCACGAACCTCCACGATCTTCAGCGGCTTTATCCAGGTGGAAACCACCTCATCTGAACAGTGTTTTTTTGCTTCCTTGAGAACTTCTTCCCAAATCTTGGCGTCTTCCATTTTATCCACAACCTTTTGAATGAAGGATCAGAATACTATCAAAATAGCCTGTTGTTGTATACAGCTTTTTCCTGAGGGGTAAAAAGTAGATCAAATGTTGATTTATTGTACCTTTTTTTACATTCATGGATAAAATATCCGGTTTTTTTAATCATATCTTTTTGTTAGGTAATTATTGGGGTATACTACATAAATAGAGTGATATTTCCACTAATTAAGGAGTATCCCATGCGTATTCTGATCACAGCTATGATCATGTTATTCGGCACTTTTGCCGCCCATGCTGAAACCTACGTCCTTAACAGTGCGGACAGCCCCCCATACTCCAACGAAGAGGGAACGGGATACTACGATGTTCTTCTCAAGAACGCCTTCGGCAAGCTTGGACACAGTATTAAGATCCAAAAACTCCCCTCCGCACGCTCCTTAGAGAACGCCAACAACGGGATAGACGATGGTGAGTATGCGAGGATAAAGGATCTGAGCTCAAAGTATGATAACCTGATAATCGTTGACCACCCTCTGGCGCATTTCAACTTTGTCGCTTTCAGCAACAAGTATATCGATATCAAAGACTGGAACAGCCTTAAGGATTACCATGTGGCCTATATCAACGGCTGGAAAATCTACGATGCGCACGTTAAAGCAAAGTCAGTAACAAAGGTTCGTGATCATGCGGCACTCTTCAATATACTTAACAAAAGGCGAGCCGAGGTTGTCCTATATGAGGAACACAGGGGGAATCTTTACCTTAAAGAGAACAGCTTCGGTGGAATCTCCCAGGTCGGCGAGCCCCTTGATACAAGGGAGATGTTTCTTTATCTGAATAAGAAGCACGCCCCCTTGGCTGTTAAACTCAAGAATACACTTGAATTAATGGAGGATTCGGGCGAAATTGAGGCTATAAAGAAAAGAAGACTACCCTAGGTTTTGATGAAAAAACACAAAAGCACATTGGTTTACCGCCTGTTCATATGGACTTTTTTATTTTTCCTCTTCATTACAGCTCTTTTCACCGCAGTCGAACTGTATCGTGAACGTGAAAGTGAGCGCAGCAGGCTAAACCGATACGTCAACCACTTCTTCGAAGCGCAGATAAACTCCATAGCAGAAGGGCTTTGGGTCTTTGATAGAGAGATTCTGGAGGCTCAGGCTAAGGCAGCCGTATTCGATAAAAATATCAACTTCATATATATAGAAGACAACTCCGGCGTTATTAAGATCGAGGAAGGCGAGAGAATGCCCTCCCCGGAGATTAGTATAACCAGAGAGATCATAAGAGAAAGGGGTAGCGAACAATATCTGCTAGGAAAGATAACCCTGCAGGCGACACTCGAACCCATCGGCATGGTTATAAAGGAGAACCTCCCCTATATCCTTTTCTCCACAGGGATCAAGGTTCTCCTTGTTGCCAGTATGATTACTATACTGTTCTACCTGTTCATAGTACGGCACATCATTAAGGCTTCCAACTATGCCGATCAGGTGAGCATTGATGATGTAAACAGTATAAGACCGCTCAGCCTAAACAAACACTCCGCCGACGACGAGCTTGATATACTAGCATCTTCAATAAACAAGCTTATCGACAACACAAAGAAGGAGCTCATGAGCAGGCTGGCAGCCGAGAAAAGGCTGCAGGCTGAAAAGATGCGCCTGCTGAGCACACAGGCAACACTCGAAAAGGCAAACAGGATCGGCAATACCGGTCACTGGGAATATAAACCCGATGAGGGCAAGGTCTGGCGTTCCCCCCAGATGCTTAATCTGCTCACCCTGGACACAGAGGAAACAACCGAAACAATGGATGATCTCTACCACCGTATCATCCCTGAAGATGCCTACATTGTTGAGGATTTCATGAATAGCCTCGAAAAGTTGGACACCTTCGAATTCGAGTACAGGATCAAAACCCCCTACGGCAACATCAAGCATATCCTAGAAAAGGGAGAAGTCGTTAAGGATAAGGACGGCCATATCCTCTCCGTTCTGGGCCTCGCCAGAGACATCACCGAGATACGTGAGGCCGAGAAAGAGAAGGAGGGATATACCAAAAAGATACAAGGGCTTTACAACGAGCTTGAAACAATCCTCAACACGGTTGTGGACGGGGTTATCAAGGTTGACGATACCGGACACATCGTATACGTAAACAACTCCGCAGCAACTATGCTTGAATACGAGCAGGAGGAAATGATAGGCAGAAACCATCACGCCCTTGTTCATCATACAAAGTCCGATGGAACTCCCTACCCTGAAAACGAATGCTGTGTATCGAAGGCATATCTTTCCGGGGAACAATGCCGTACTCAAGAGGATATCTTCTGGAGGAAAAGCGGCAGAAGTATAACAGTAGACAGCTCCAGCACACCGATAAAAAGGGATGATACAATAATCGGAGCCGTTATCAGTTTCCGGGATATCACAGAACAGACAGCGAACAGGAGAGAACTCCAGAAGTCACTCAAGGACAAGGAGACACTCCTCAAGGAGATACACCACAGGGTTAAAAACAACCTGCAGATCGTTTCAAGCCTCCTCAGTCTCCAGTCCCTCAGCATAAATGAGGAGGATGCCGTATACCTCAGAGCAAGTCAGGACCGTATAATGACCATGGCGCTCATCCACAAGATGCTCTATGAATCCGACGATCTGGGGCATGTGGAGATGTCCGAGTACGTTACGAGTCTGTTCAACTACCTGAAAGAAACGTATCACACCACTGGCGTTCAGCTCAGGGGGAGGATGGAAAGAGTCTTCCTCAGCATCGACAAGGCGATACCCTGCGGTCTCATCGTAAATGAGCTTCTCACAAACACGCTCAAATATGCCTTCACTGAAAAAGAGATGGACAAGATAGTTCATGTAAGCATCTTCAGGGAGGATAACGACGTTGTTCTTCGTATCAAGGATAACGGAAAAGGGCTTCCTAGGGATTTCAATATCGATGAATGTGAAAGCCTCGGCTTGCAGCTTGTGCAGAACCTCACAGAACAGCTCTACGGCAGGCTTAAGATCCTTAAGGGGCAGGGAGCGGGATTCGAGATCAGGTTCGAGGAGTAAAGGGACATCCAAATCCCCGCATCTAAAACCCCATAGAGTTCAATAACTTCAAATAAAAAAGACCGCCCTTTCGGACAGCCTTATAATTTATATTTTGATTAACTCTTCTGTTCTCAATCACCCTCAACGCTATTTTCTACTCGATTCCACATACTCAACGATCTTATCCGCAAGCACCTTAACCATATGCTCAAACCTGTCCGCATCCTTTTCAAGGAGGGTCATACGGAAACCGGGCTTGTTTGTGAAGAATGAGGTAAGGGGAACTGTGCAGATACCCGTTGCGCCGAGGAGATAGTAAACGAAACGCTTGTCCGGCTCTATCCTCCCTTCGGTGATCCCCTCCACATAGTCACGAACCTCGGGCTGTTCGATATGCAGAGACTGATGACCGTTCAGTACAGCCTCATTGAAGACAACGGACATATAGAAAGCACCGTTGGTACGGTTTACCACAACGTAGGGAACATCCTTGAGGATGTTATATGCGATGTTACTGAGCTTCTCATAATGCTTAAGCTTACTTTTGAGGTAAGGCTTATACTCCTCATGCGCCATGATTCTGGGTATTGACATCTGGGGGAGTGTTGTGGAACAGACCTCGGCCATCTTCTGGGTCAATATTGCATCGATGTAGCGTTTAAAGGTCTCGTCCTTATCCTGATTGTATACCTCAATCCAGCCGCATCTAGCACCGGGCCATGGGTATTCCTTGCTTATCCCCTTCATGCTTATCCCCGGCACATCGCCGATAACATCGCAAAGCTGGGCGGTCTCTTTTCCGTTATAGGTCATGTTGTTGTATATCTCATCGAAAATGAGCATGAGGTCATACTCCTTTGCGATGCGAACTATCTCACGCAGGCTCTCCTCGGAGTGGACATAGCCTGTGGGGTTATCCGGATTGATTACGAGAATACCCACGATGGAGTTATAGCTTCTAACCTTGCTCTCAAGCTCGTTGAGATCGGGAGCCCAGCCGTTGTAAGGATTCATCTGGTAGGTGTTCGGCGGGAAGGAGGCGTGCAGAACCTCAGCAAGCAGATGTGTGGAATAGGTCGGTTCGGGCATGATGATACGAGCATCAACCCGTATGGAGCTGTAGGACCTTGCAATGGCGTCACCAAGACCGTTGAAGAATATTATATCCTCCTTATCGATCTGTGCGCCACCCCTGCTGTTAACCTGTTCGGCGAGGAATTCCCTCGTTTCCACAACACCTTTTGTGGGGGAGTATGCATAGGCATCATTATCCATTACGATCTTCGCTATCTCTTCACGCATCCATAAAGGAAGCTCTTCACCCTTAACAACGGGATCCCCGATATTCTCGAAGTAAACATCCACGCCCGCTTCCATGAGCTTGTTTGCAACTCCGACAATATTTCTGATTTCATAGGTAAGCCCGTTTCCGCTTTTAGCAAGATCGTATCTCATAGCACCCTCTTAAACACCGTTTTAAAGTAAATTCACGGTTTATATAACAGATTAATAAAGATTTCAAGCCCGCAGAGGGGCAAAAAACCTAATCTTCCTTCTTATCCCCTCTTTTTCTCAGGTAAAGCCTTATGGGGATTCCCTTAAAGCCGTAGCGCTCCTTTATGAGGTTTATGATAAACCTCTGGTAGGAAAAGTGTACCGCCTCGGGGTAGTTCACAAATATAACGAACTGAGGGGGTGCGGAGGCAACCTGTGTCATATAGAAAAACTTGAGCCTTCGGTTCCTGATAACCGGCGGCTGATGCCTCTCCTGCGCCTCCTGGAGGAGTTCGTTAAGCTCCGACGTCTTGATCCGCTTCGTGTAGTCCGCATAGAGCCCCTGCACAGCCTCGAAGATCTTAAAAGAGTTCTTCCCGGAAACGGCCGAAGCGTATATCACAGGGGAATCGCTGAGGAACTGGAGCTTGAAGTCGAGATCACTACGGATCTTCTTCGCAGCCTCATCCCTGTTCTGTACCGCATCCCACTTATTAAGCACGAGAACAACGGGCCTGCCCGCCTCCCATGCATCGGCGATAACCTTCACATCACGCTCGGTTATACCCTCAACTGCATCCATTATGCATACAGCAATGTCCGAACGCTCAACGGCATCCTCCCAGCGGAAGTAGCCGTATTTCTCGATCTTATCCTTGAACATTACGGATTTGCGTCGGATTCCGGCGGTATCTATGAGGACATAGCGCCCACCTTCGTAATCGAACACGGTATCTATGGCATCCCGGGTTGTTCCGGGTATGTTTGTTACAATAACACGCTCCTCACCGAGCCAGCAGTTCACCATGCTCGATTTACCCACGTTCGGCCTTCCGGTTACGAGAATCTTGATGCGGTCCTTGTAGTCCGGTTCAACGCCGTCATCCTCGGGGAGGTACTCGATTATTACATCGAGAAGCTGGTCGATATTCCGGCCGTGGGTGGCGCTGATGTTATATACATGTTCAACACCGAGGGAGAAGAACTCATATGCGGCGTTTTCAAGGCTGTCGCTGTCCACCTTGTTCGCCACGACGAAGAAGTTTTTCCCCTCCTCGCGTAGCATGTCGCATACGATCTCATCGAGGGGGTGAAGGCCGTCACGGGCATCCACCATCAGTATGAGAAGGTCCGCCTCTTCAAGGGAGTTGCGGAACTGTCTCTGCATCTCCTTCTTGACGATCTCCTCTTTCAGGTCGAAACCGGCTGTGTCCACAAGGCGGAAGTGTCTGCCCATCCACTCAACGGTGAATTCTATCCGGTCTCTGGTTACTCCGGGCATGTCGTCTACAATGGCTATGCGCCTTCCGGCGAGCCTGTTAAAAAGGGTGGACTTGCCCACATTGGGGCGTCCGATGATTCCAATAGTTTTCATTTAGTTATCATTTCCAGTGTTTTATCTATTCTTCGAACAAGCTCCTCCACGGGGAGAAGTGTTGCAAGTTTATCAAGCTCAGGCCCCTTGCTGGAACCGGAGAGCCCCACACGTATCGCCATGAATAGTGCCTTGCCCTTAGCGCCGGTCTCCTTCTGGATGGCCTTGGGGATCGGCTTGAACATATCCACAGGTATGTATTCACCCAACTCAAGCGACTTTGTTTTGAATGCCTCAAGAACCGCCGGGGTTGTTTCAAGCTCGAGGATCTCCTTCGCCGCTTCGTCCGGTTCCTGAAATTCGAAATATACCTTCAGCTGATCTGCGGCTTCGCTGAGGATATCGAACTTGTCGTGTATGGAGTAGACCATCCTCTCATAGCGTTCGGGATTCTTCTCCGCAAAACCTTCGGGGAGGACATCCTGCACGAAGGGCTTCACTATCTCCGCCAGCTCCTCACTACTCTTGGAGCGGATATAGTTCCCGTTCATCCAGCGCAGCTTGTCAAAATCGAAAACCGCTGCCGAGGTGGAGACACGGTTCAGGGTAAAGACCTTTATCAGCTCCTCTGCATCGAGCATCTCACGCTCCTCCTCATCGGACCAGCTGAGCAGGGCAAGGAAGTTGAATATGGCCTCGGGGAGGTAACCCTGTTTGCGGAACTGCTCCACGCTTGTGTTGCCATGACGCTTGCTCAGCTTCGATTTATCGGGGCCGAGGATCATCGGTATATGGGCAAATACGGGTCTTTTAAAGCCGAGGGCATCGAAGATGAGTGCCTGCTTGGGGGTATTGCTCAGGTGGTCATCACCCCTGATAACGTGGCTTATCTTCATGAGCGCATCGTCAATAACAACAACGAAGTTGTAAACGGGAACCCCTCCGGGGCGGACAATGATAAAGTCGCCGATGGGGTCGGTGCTGAATTCGATATCACCCTTAACGGCATCCGCCACGGGAACCTCATCCACATCCACACGGAATCGGACGGAGAACTCTCTGCCATCATTGAGGTTTTGATTTATCTCATCATCGCTGAGGTTTCTGCATTTTCCGTTATATTTATAGGCTCTGCCTTCGATGCGGGCCTTCTCGCGATCCTTCTCAAGCTCATCCTTCGAGCAGAAGCAGCGGTATGCCTGCCCCTTATCGATAAGCTTCTGTGCGTACTCGTTATAGAGCTCAAGCCGCTCGGTCTGGCGGTATGGGCCGTAATCCCCCCCTTTGCGGGGACCTTCGTCCCAGTCCATCATGAGCCAGCGCATATCCTCGTAGATAAGCTCCTCACTCTCAAGGCTGGAACGCTCAATGTCGGTATCCTCCACACGCAGGATGAACGCTCCACCCTGATTCCGTGCAAAAAGATAGTTAAAAAGCGCTGTTCTTGCGTTCCCGACATGCAGATGCCCTGTGGGGCTTGGTGCGAATCTGACTCTAACGGACATGCAATCCTCCATTGTAAATATATCTGGACGCAGTTCGACTGCGTACATTTTCAGTGAAGAAACAGATTATAGCTTTTTATGAAGAGATCAAGGGGAAGTTGATTAATAGGATAAAAAAGCCCCCTTTCGGGGGCCCTGGAATGATTATTACATGTAGCGGCCTATGGAGAGGGCAACCGCTTTGAGCTCGCCCATGAGCTTCACGAAGTGCTCGGGACTTATGGTCTGGGCGGCATCGCTCATAGCGTTATCCGGCTCGGGGTGCACCTCAACAATAACTCCGTCCGCACCCACGGCAACCGCCGCCCTTGAAAGGGCTGTCACATAAGGCCTGTGTCCACCGGAGTGGCTGGGGTCTATGATGATGGGGAGGTGGGACTTCTCCTTAACCACAGGCACACAGCTTATATCAAGGGTGTTCCTTGTGGCGGTTTCGAAGGTTCTTATACCCCTCTCGCAGAGGATAACGTTCTTGTTCCCCTCGCAGAGGATGTATTCAGCGGCCATAAGGAATTCTTCTATTGTAGTTGCCATTCCCCTCTTGAGCAGAACGGGTTTATCCGTCTGACCGAGGAGGCTGAGAAGGGCGAAGTTCTGGATATTTCTGGCGCCCACCTGAAACATATCGGTGTACTTATAAACAACGTCCACGTTTCTGGGGTTTACAACCTCGGTGCAGAAGGGCAGACCCGTTTCTTCTCTGGCTGTGGCAAGGTGTTTGAGTCCCTCTTCCTGCAAGCCCTGGAAGGAATACGGGCTGGTTCTGGGCTTGAATGCGCCCCCACGGAGCATCTTTGCACCCGCTGCCTTAACATGCTGGGCGGAGCGGACTATCTGCTCCTCACTCTCAACGGCGCAGGGACCTGCAATGGCGACAACCTCGTCACCGCCGAACTTAACACCCGCAACATCGACAATGGAGGTCTCCTGTTTGACCTCCTTACTGGCAAGTTTGTACGGCTTAGATATGGGGACAATGCGGTCAACACCCGGCATCTCTTCGATAACACCAACGTTTTCACGCTTACCGTTAACCCCCACAAGGCCGATTACGTTACGTTCTTTGCCGAAGATTACGTGGGGGGAGAAACCGAGCTCCTCAGCCTTTTCCACAACCTCTTCAAGTGCATCCTTTCCTGCGTCCATCCTCATTACTACGATCATCTTTTCCTCCGTTACCGGGGTACAGATTCATACAGTCCGCAGGCATAAAAAAAGGCCGCGGAGCTTATCGAAGCTGACCGCGGCCTTTGTTAATATACTTTTGGTATTTTAACTACACCTCAGACAGCCTCTCCCTAAAGAAGAAGTAAAAAAAGTAGCTGCTAAAAAAGTAGTTAAAATAGTTTTTCATTTCCATACGCACAATAAAGCACGCATGGTAATAAAGTGTCAAGCATTTAATTTAGCTTGATTAATTCCTGACATCAGGGTGTTATTAGTTATACGGGGGCGATGATGAGATATATTATTACAATTACGATATTTTTACTCTCAGTTACGGCATATGCCGATAACCTTACGATCTACACCGAGCTGCTGGACAGATACGTTAAAAACGGTCTGGTGGACTATGACGGCCTCAAGCGAAACGAGTCGCTACTCGATGATTACCTCGACAGTGTAAAAACCACCGTTCCGGATGATCTCCCCCGAAACGATCAGCTCGCCCTATACATAAATGCATACAACGCATGCACTATGAAGCTGATTCTGAAACACTATCCGGTCAAATCCATCAAGGATATCGGTGGGCTGTTCAAGTCGCCTTGGGATATCGAGTTCTGCCGTGTGGGATGCGCACCGATGACGCTGGATGAGATTGAGCATGAGATTATACGCCCGACCTTCAAGGACAACCGCATTCATTTCGCAGTGAACTGCGCCTCCATGGGGTGCCCTAAGCTTCTGGATGAGCCTTACCGCGGGGAAACTATCGACGTACAGCTGGACATGGTGACGAAACGTTTCCTGCGAAACGGTGAGAAAAACTATATCGAAGGGAGCAGGCTCTACGCAAGCAGGATATTCGACTGGTACGATGAGGATTTTCCAAACGGAACCCTAGCCTTCTTCCGGAGATACTACCCTGATATGCAGGGGCTTTCCATGGTTGATAAGGTAAAAAATGCCGATTACGACTGGTCACTTAACAAGGCGGACTAGAGCCAGACCTTTGCGACAGAATCGCCGAAGCGCCTTGTACCCTGTCCACGGCTCACAAGCTTCATAACCCTTTCACAGTCCACAACCTTTGTGCCACCCAGCAGGTAACCTCTGTCTGCAAGAACCTGCACAACGGGGGTTGACGGACCTATGATTATCTTCTGCGCATTATCGTTCATGTAGGGTTCATAGGTGTGCAGAGTCTTATTTATGAGCGTAACACCTGTGATTATAAAGGTATCGCAGTCTGGCATGTAATCGGGCGCATCCTCGGGGTTGAGCGTCCCCTCTCTGTCCTTTAACTCGAAGACATGCACTCTGCCCCCCTGCCTTTCGATCATAGCCTGAACGGGGCGCAGATGCCCCACCATGCCCACAGTTTTCCCGCTGAAATCCGTATCCTTTAGAGGGTCAATATCCCTGCCGCCGCTCACTGTGCTGTTTATAACGGCCATGCCCACGGCGGCATCAAGCAGGTTTTCGGACATATAAATGCGGGCCGCATCCGCCGCCGGCATACCCTCTATCTCGTCACTCAGGAGGGTACAGCTCTCAGGCTCAAAATCACGCAGAACATAACCCAGACCGCAACCTGCCTCCGTCCTCACGCAGACATAGTTCAGCCCCACTACGTAATCAAGAACGCTAAGCCCCTCCAGCTTTGGGAGGACCTCGTTCAGGATCCCTTCGTAGTTCATTTTCTGATGCCGGGCTTGCCGAAACGCTCCTCCAGAACACCAACAACATCCTCAAAGGGAACGCCTCTGTACTCCAGAGCAACGATCATGTGGTAAATTATATCCGCCGCCTCGCCGGCAACGGCTCCGTCGCTCTCTTTGATAAGCGAGCGGATGAACTCCGCATTCTCTTCTCCCAGCTTCTTAACCAGCTTATTCTCCCCCGCTTCGAGGAGCTTGCATGTATATGAATCATCCTTGGGATTGCTCTTTCTCTCACGCACTATCTCAACAAGTCTGCCGATAACATCTGTATTCATCCGATTAAACCTTCCTTATCTCAACACCCCTTTCGGCCAGATAATCCTTAACCTCGCCTATGGAGTATTCCTTATAGTGAAATATACTTGCGGCGAGCGCCGCATCCGCCTTCCCTTCTGTGAGCCCGTCGTAGATATGCTCCGGATTCCCCACACCGCCAGAGGCGATCACGGGGATGGAAACAGCCTCGGAGACGGCTCTGGTCAGCTCGATATCGAAACCGTCTTTCGTACCGTCACAATCCATGCTGGTAAGCAGGATCTCTCCGCATCCGTAGTTCTCCATCTTCACAGCCCACTCAACGGCGTCAAGCCCCGCAGGGTTCCTTCCGCCATGGGTGTATACCTCCCACCCGCTTCCGTCCGCCTTGCGCTTGGCATCTATGGCCACAACGATGCATTGTGAACCGAAACGCTCCGCCGATGCACGAACAAAGTCTGGATTCTTTACTGCGGCGGAGTTGATGGAGACCTTGTCCGCACCACTGTTAAGCAGGTTTCGTATATCCTCCTGCACACGCACACCACCGCCGACCGTGAGGGGCATAAAGACACATTCCGCCGTTTTGGCAACAACATCGAGGATGATTCCCCGATTGTCCGAGCTTGCGGTTATGTCCAGAAAGGTGAGTTCGTCCGCACCCTGTTCATCGTATATCTTCGCAACCTCCACCGGATCGCCGGCATCACGGAGGTTAACGAAATTAGTACCCTTAACAACCCTGCCGTCCTTAACATCCAGACAGGGGATAATCCTTTTAGCAAGCATCTATTCTCCTCGTATCAAAGGGGAAGCTCTTCAACATCCAGCCCGAACTCTGCGAGGAAATCCCCCGCCATGCCGTCATTTAGCGTCACCTTGTCCGGTTCGGGTGTCTGATAGCCGGATTCTTTGATAAAAAAGTCGTTCTCACTTAAGTCCATGGGCGCATCGTCGCCGTGCTTCGCCTTGTAGAGGTTGTGAAGCCCGAGCATAAAATGCAGTGCAGAGTTTCTAAGTGTCTCCGTTGAGCCCTCCACCATAAAGGTAAGCTTCGGGGAGGTGTTGCTCATGCCGTACATAAGGAAGCCGGCCGGCCAGTCTATGCGTATCTGCCCTTCGAACTCCACCATATCAACGCCGTCCATCCCGCCGAAGGTTTCACGGATTACGTTCACAACATCCGCCGTAACTCCCTCCTTCGCCTCGTTGGAGTTGGAGGGCGTTCTTATCTCCTTGGTGGTGAAACGGGAGGGAACCGCCTCGAAGAACCTTGCGAGGTCGTCATGCCCCATCTCTGCGAAGATCTGCTCGAGGATAAAGATATTCTCCACAGCATCATCTCTGGGGAAGCCGTCCTCAGAATCCGTAGCAAAGAGATGGAGCGATGCTTCGATCTGCAGGTCACGATAACCCGTTCCTTCGGCGAAGGCTCCTATGCTGTCGTATCCGGCAAGCTCGGCCATCTTTGCCATGTTCGCCGTTATTGTCTCCTTCCAGAGGGAATGCCCCTTGGCATGGAAGACAGTAGAGCCTCCGAGCTCCTCAACGAAACGCTTAACTCCGCTGGTGTAGCGGGCATCAATGTACACCGTTTTTGCAATTCTCTCAATCTCATTCAGCTTTTCCTCTGCAACGCCTGCGCATTTAAGATTGTTCACCAAAAGGGGAACAGCTCTGCGGAGTTTGTATTCTGCCAGTATATAGGCAAGGGCATCGCCGAGGTAGTGTCCTGTTTTACCGGTTTCAAGGGCATCTGCCCCCTGGGTTACGGAGCCTCTGTCCGCATCGAGGTCGAAGGAATGTATCCGCTTACCGGCATCGAGTGCATCCTGAAAGCCGGGGACCTTTGCCACCATCTCCTTGCGGGTGGGGTCGGCAAGGAGACCGCCGCTGTTCACATCGAGCCCCTCACCGAGGATGGTTACATCATCACCGAAGACGCTTCGGAAAAGCTCGGGGTATTTGCTTCCCGTTCCGCCGAAGAGGTTTACGGCGATCTTTGAGTTGTCTTTATTTTTGAAGTATCCGCTGTATCTGGAGGTCATCTTATCGGCGTATTCATCCAGCCCTTTGTCCGTAAGATCTGTTATCTCCCCCTTTTGGGAGGGAACGGGGAGTTCTATGTCGTTTTTGAGTGCTTCGTTCATCTGTTTCAACAGGTAGGTATGGATCCCCTGGGAGCCTATGCCGAATTTTGCGCCGTTTGTTGTTACCTCAACGTGGGAGCGTGTTATCTGCACATGCCCCTGTGCGCCGAGCTGTGTCTGGTTCTGATAGACCTGTCCGGAGCCGGATATTCCTATGAGATAGACATTTACGCCGGATTCACTCAAACCTTCGGCGAAGGCGTTCGCCAGCGGTTCGGATGTGGGTCCGTTGTCGTATCCGATAACAACTGTGTCACCTTCGCGCAGGGTCAGTTCTGAACCGTTCTTGAGCTTGAAGGTCATTCCGCCCATGAGCCTGCCTGCAATACGCACCGCTTCCGGCGTAAGCACGGCATCATCGCCGAAGAACCTGCCCGGTTCACCCACATAGGCCCGTATATCGTATGAAGTACCTTTGAAAAGCTTGTCCGCATTGGCAGAAACGTTCGCCGGAGCATTTAGTCGCTCAACAGCCATTATTCACCCCCTTTGATGAACTCAATCCTTTATGCACTAATACTATATCCCAAAGATTAAAGGCAAACAACCCGCAGGGGGATTGGAGCCTGGATGATCGGGGTAAATTTTTATAAAATTTTTCATTGACAATAGGGTAAGCTTTTTGTAACGTATGCCTTCCAAAGTTGCCCAGGTAGCTCAGTCGGTAGAGCAGGGGACTGAAAATCCCCGTGTCGGCAGTTCGATTCTGTCCCTGGGCACCATTTAAATTTACCGACTAACGATATTCCAAGGCCAGTGTGAAAGCACTGGCTTTTTTTGTGGCACACTCTTGGTAGATTTTTGATTGAGAATTAGTGGGTAGAATCGGTTAAGAGTTAAGCAAAAATAGTTTATTGTAAAAACTTAGTCCCTAACATATAGTTTAGGACTAATAATAGTCTAAGATGCAAAAGAAACAAACTCAAAAGCATCTCTATTAATTTCAGTGTACTGAAACCCAGCATCCTTTCTCATCTCAATCACGACCGAACGATATGCCTGCTCTTGTTCGTCTTCTGTTGCTGATCCATGATATTTATTAACACTACAAACTACAAAATCATTCAAAGCAGTTAATACACTGTCAGATGCCCATAACCAAGAATTAGCATAATTATTGAGAAATTCACTTTTTGTATCTTCAGATGAACTCCTGCCAGAAAGAAAAACACCCATTGAAATTAATAAATTTTGGTAAACTTGACGTTTTTTTTTAATACGATCATATTCATCTATACTTTCTTGCTTAACCTGCTCTACTTTATTCGTTATGTAAGCAATATCTTCTTTAGTGGCTTTATTCTTGCCCTTCTCTTTCATATAACTAAAGTTAAAAGCTATAAACAAAAGTATTAGTAAATTAATCAATTCAACAACAGTATCTAACGACATAATTTCTGACCTCACTTGCTTTCTTACAGTCAATATATGCTAGAAAAAATCGTATTATTCAATATTTTCAACTCTGCACTCGAAAGCTAAGTTGAATAGATTTATAGTTCAGACCATTTTTCGTTCTAAATTGAATCTCGTCCAATTCGGTTGAAAACTGCCAAAATACAAAGTAACTCCTTCTTATAATGAACAATATATGCATTTGCTCATTAGCAAAGATTATAATTCATTATCAACGATGTGTTATTCAATTAATATTGTAAACGATTAACAAGATGGTCGTGCTGGGATTTATAAACGAGGTAAATTGTACCGCACCAGATTCAGAGTTAAGACAGGCTGTCAACTTCTTTAAATTACTATCGTTCATAATTCCTAGTTATCGTTATTTTATTTACAAACATATTGTTTGCATTTCGGATATTATACTAACGATTACACGGAACAATCAAGGCAAGTTTACATTTTGTCTAGGATTTTTTCATATTCTCCTCATCCCGCCATCTGCTCACTGCTTTCCGTGCGCTGGAGGTAGCGGCGGCATTGGAGGATTCGGTCGTAGCCGAGCATGATACCCAGAATGAAGTCCTGCTCGTTCGTCAGCTTATCAAGAGTCGCATCAAAGCGGCGCACAACCTCAACGCAGTTCGGCTCTCCAAAGAAGATATTAAAACGCTTCGTGTCGATGTCCTGAATCAAATAATCTATACCGTTCTTCTCCAGCTTTGATACCATTGCTTTTTTGTGCACAGACTGTGCCGTATGCAATATAAGACTGCGAAGACCCTTCTTATACTCGTATAGATGATGACAAAATACCTGCATCTGATAACCCTCTCAACAATGAATGTTTTATTAGTTTACGATTGTTAGATGAGCCTAACTATTTATCATCACCTAGTCAAGAGGTATTGTTTGCCTCTTCCCATAGTTTTGTCACATTATTGTCATTATGAATGTTCATTAACTTTACAATGGTTAAATAGCAGTTTAATATTTTTATAGAATTACAAATTCCATAGATTGGATGGCGATGTCAGTAAAAAACAAGACGACCCTTTTGGTGTCAGCTGCTCTTTTATTTTTGACACTCTTTTTCATAATATCGATTCACGCTGAGCACAGAAGGGATCTCGAGCTTTTCAGACAGAACGACAAACAAATTGTAAACCGCATGGTAAGCCAGATACCGAAGCGTCTTAACGTTGTTCTCCAGTCTCACATCAATCATGTACTCTCGAACAACCAGATTATGACCGCATTTCTGAACAGAGACAGAGAGCGGCTGGCAAGATATGCAGATCCCTTTTATAAACAATTCAGTGCCGAATTCCCCGGCGTGCGCACTGTTCTGCAGTTCCACAATGCAGACGGCACATCACTTTACCGTGCCCACGCCCCCGATTTCCACAGCGACGAGATAAGAGCCAGAAGAAACATGCTGAGGGTTGCCAGAGAGCATAGAAAACCCGTTAGCGGCATCGAGATAGGACGATTCGCCGCCGCTCAGCGTTATGTTGTGCCCGTAATGGACGGCGACAGTGTAAGCGGAATGATTGAGGTGGGCATAGGCATTTCTGTTATGGCTCAAAGACTCAACATGGCCGCCGGTTTCGAATCAACACTCCTGCTGAAAACTGAAAACAGCGACATATACGAACTCTCCGACAAAAGAGAGGTTTTTCCCGGATACTACGAGCTTTTTAATACCCACCCCTCAATTTTCTCGTCACTCTTCCTCAAGGTAAAATCACCCGATTCCTTCCCTATGCAGGCGGAGGTTACAGGGAAGATATACCGTATCATAAGTGACTTGCAGCTAACAGACTTCAGCGGCGACAATATCGGTCAGTTTGTTTTCATAACCGATATAACAAATATTTCAGATAAGTATAAGTCGTTCCTAACAAAAAGCGTTGCCGCTTCTATTATCCTTGTATTAATCATACTTGTACTCATCCGCAAAGGCTTCAATGAAACTGTGGGGAGTCTGGAGAAGAAGCATGAGGAGATGTTCGAAGAACTCAGTATCAAGGAAAAGAAATACAAAAGATATATGGATACCGCCCCAACACCCATTTTTATTATAAACCGCTACGGCGAATATTTAGAGGTTAACGCCGCCGCAGAGAGGTTAACCGAATACTCCGCAGAGGAGCTTTACACCATGCGGGTTGTGGATCTATGGCTCCCGGGGCATGAGGAAAAGGGCTTCGAAGTCGTTAATCGACTGGTGGATACAGGTAGCACCTCCGGCGATCTGAGGTTTATTAGCAAGACAGGTAGAAACTTCAGCATGCGCGTAACAGCCGCCGCCATTGACGAAGACACCTTTATGGGGATCTGTGTAGACACCACCGAGGTAGAGGAAAGCAAACGAAAACTTGAGGAGCTCAACTCCGAACTGGAAAGGCTTAATAATGAGCTCACCGCCAAGGTGCAGTCCGAGGTCGATAAGCGGAGAAGAACTGAACAGCTCCTTGAGGAGCAGAAGAAGTTTGCCGACATGGGGCAGATGATAAGTGCCATAGCACACCAGTGGCGCCAGCCCCTCAATGCCCTTGCGATATATATACAAAACGCCGCCGACGACTACGACAGTGAGCTCATGACAACAGAGATAATGGAGGAGTTTGAAGGGCAGAGTATGGAGCTTATCAAAAAGATGAGCCAGACCATCGACGATTTCCGGATGTTCTTCGCCCCCGCCAGAGACAGTGCCCCCTTTGATATAATCACCGAGGTGGTAAACCTCGTTAATCTTATGAGTGCACAGATGAATGCCAGAGGTGTTCAGTACCAGATAGTTTGCAAATGCACAGATAATGAATTCGAGGTTCGTGACAGGGCAGAATTTCCCGAATGCCGATGCAGCAAGACCCGCCTGAACGGCTATCCGGGAGAGTTTAAGCACTCCCTGCTGAACATTATTTACAACGCCCTCGACTCCATCGAAAAGAACAGGAAGCTGGGCAGAATCAACAGCGGCCTGATAGAGTTCCTTGTGGAAGGCTCCGATGAAACAGCGAAAGTAACCGTTACGGATAACGGAACAGGAATAGGCGAAAGTATTATAAACAAGATCTTCGACCCCTACTTCACCACAAAAGAGGAGGGAAGCGGCACAGGCATAGGCCTTTATATGACCCGTATGATGGTGGAAAAGCACATGAAAGGAACCATCACAGCAAAGAACAACAAAAACGGCGGGGCAAGTATCATAATGACATTCAGCAGGAGTATTTTGTGAACGACAAACTCAACAGCAAAATTCTTTACGTAGAGGACGATCCCACGATAATGGGTATTATGGGAAAGTTTCTGGAGAAAAAGTTTGAGACCGTTCTTAAAGCAAGAAACGGACAGGACGGCCTCGCATTATTCTTAAGCGAAGGTGCGGATGTCGTGATAACCGATCTCGCAATGCCAGTGCTGGACGGGTTTGAGATGATTAAAGCTATCCGCAGGGAATCTCCAGATGTGCCGATAATAATAACAACGGCCTACAGGGACGAAACGAGTGCCCTCAACGATTACAATGTAACAATACTGCATAAACCCATAAGCACAAGAGAACTTTACAACAAAGCAGCAGAAGAACTCCAACACCTTCCTTGACATTTTTTTGTTCATAACACTAATCTTAATCTGATATAATATTTAATTATGAGGTCTGATTAATGCCCTGTAAATGTATCAAGGTTCCTGAAACCGACTACTCGGATAAATCCATCGTTTTTACATCCTCCGTCCATGCCCTTTTGGACTATGTTAAAGCCAAGGCGGACGATAGCCGTATCCCCTTCACAGAGCAGTCAAACGTACTGCAGGTTCATGCACCCGGCGGAGAAAAGGTGCTTGGAATGATCTGTGAGGACGAAGCCATAACCGATATGGAAAAAGAGGAGATTAAGTTCGTTGCCATTGATGAAGGCGCCCCCATCGATATATCCATCTTCGCCACCATCCAGCCTGTGCAGAAGTACTGCACACTCCGTAACTCCGCGGACGTGATCGATCTTATAGAGCGCCGTGCATTTGTGAGCCACTTCCAACCTATTGTTGAGCTTGAAACGATGGAGATCTTCGGCCATGAATGCCTTCTAAGAGGCATAAACCGGTGCGGAGAAACTGTTTATCCGGGTGACATTTTCCCCAAGGCAAACTCCAACGACCTGATCTTCCGCCTCGACAGACTGGCACGGGAAACGGCCCTTGAATGCTCGGCTTCTGCCAGTGTTAAGGGGAGTATCTTCATAAACTTCATCCCCACCTCCATATACAATCCCGAAACATGCCTGAACACAACATGTGCCATGGCCGAGGAGCTGGGCATAGATTTTAGAAGGATCGTCTTTGAGGTTGTGGAAACCGAGCGTGTGCAGGACTTCAAGCACCTGCGCAACATCGTGGACTACTACAAGAGAAAAGGCTTTCGCACAGCCCTAGACGACATAGGAAGCGGTTACTCATCCCTCAACGCCCTGGCCGAACTGGAGCCCGACATCGTTAAGATCGATGCTCAGATTATTCAGAACATCCATAAATCAGACCTCAAAAGAAGCATCTTCGATGCGCTTCTTGATGTATCCGCAAAGAACGACATACAGCTCCTCGCCGAAGGTATCGAAACAGTGGATGAGTTTAACTATGTCAGGGAAAGAGGGGTCGACCTCGCCCAGGGGTACTATCTCGCAAAACCTGCACCAAAGCCAAGGGATAGCATAGAAATATGATAAAGAAGCCGGAGAACTCCATAAACCTTAAACCGTTTAATATGGAGTTCGAACCATGCCCCGATTCCAACTATATCAAGCTCCACAGGGTCAGCTATGAACAGGACGGCAGGCGCAAATCGTGGGACTTCATAAAGGTTCATGACTCCGTTGCCGTACTCCTTGCGGATAAGGAGCGGGAGGAGCTCATCCTTGTCCGCCAGTTCCGTCCGCCTGTGTATATGCGTGAAGGTACAGGCATAACATATGAACTTTGCGCCGGAATAACCGACAAGGAGCTCCCTCTGGAGGAGATAGCACGTGAGGAGATCCTTGAAGAAACGGGCTACAATGTAGAAACCGAGGATATCCACAAGATAAACTCCTTCTACACCGCAGTAAGCTTCGCCGGAAGCCGCCAGACACTCTTTTATGCCGAGGTAAACGACAACCTCCTTCAGGGTGAAGGTGGCGGAATAGGTAATGAGAAGATAGAGGTTATCCGCCTTCCTTTCTCCGAGATCGAGAACTTCATGTTCGATGAAACAAAACCCAAAACACCGGGTCTACTCTTCGCTCTCATCTGGTTCAAACGCCAAAGAGACACCGGCAGGAAATAAACGCTCCCCATTTATAGATTATTGCTATCAATAACCTCTTCGGTTTTGTGCTCCATCGGGGTTACTTTTACCGTGAAATATCTGTATCATAATGATATTATAATTTGTGTCGGAGAAAATCTGAGGGTCCGGCTATGGGCTTTCCCATACCTCTTCGGCAAAAAATTTCAATAAGCCGGAGGGTAGCTGCATGTCTCGTCTTTTCATATTTCCAATTATATTAATAACCTCATTCATCCTCTCAACGGGATGCGCAGATGTTGCCAAAAAAGCAAACAGCATGGCCGCAAGTGTAAAATCATCACTCCCCGAATCGCTGAGTAAATCCCATGAAGAGGAAAAGGCTCCCCCACAGCAGGTTCTCTACAATGAAACCTTCGACTCCCATAACGGCTGGGAGGAGGAGAAATCGCATAACTATCTGGCAAAGATCGCCGGTGGAGCCTACAACTTCCAGATGGCAGGCAATGTCGGGAGGTTCGAGCAGTACTACCCTGTCTATATAAATGAAAAATACGACTACACCATCGAAACCCAGGTGAAAAGGTTTTTCGGTGAAGACAGCAAAGCCTTCGGAATGAAGTTCGGCATAAAATATAAAGGGGCATATAAAGACTATTACAGCTTCCACATCTCCAGCGACGGCTCCTTCTGGATCGGTAAAGCGGTGAACTCCAAAACTGCAGAAACCCTTAAAGACTGGACGCCGTCACCAGCAATAATAAAAGGGCGGTTCAAAACCAACAAACTCAAGGTGGCCAAGCTCGGCAGCAGGACTTACTTCTACATAAACGGAACCGAAGTGCACAAGGAATGGGCCCTGCCCCTCCCCGGCAACGGAGTGGGGCTCATCGCATACGGCCCAAATATACTGAAATTCAACTACCTTAAGGTCACCGGTGTTCCGGACACGGAGAAACCGAAAACAGCTCCCAACTACCCCAATTACAAGTCCGTTGAGCTATGCAAAGGCAAAGCAGACACCCTCGGTTTTATCAATTGCTCCCCCTATACTTTTTTTGATGTACGAACAAACCTTGTCTGGACCAAAAGACCCCTGCTCTCCATACTCCACGACACCCTCCCCAGTACAACTACAAAGGGGGGAATGAACCGTGCAGAGGCGGACAGATGGCTGAGACATCTTAACGACATGAACTACGGCGGAATGACAGACTGGAACTACCCTGATCCATGGATGTATAAAAGCCTAAAAATGGATGATAACAAGAATATCGCCAAAAAATGCACTGACCCGAGAAACAGAACCTACTACCTCCCCAAGCAGATGGAGTGTATGAATTATGTGGACGATCTTTTCATAAAGGACCCCGTCAAGCAATACGACTTCCGGAGAGCGAGGATAGAGGACCTTGATTCGAATGGTTATACAAGAGGTCTATACGCAGTCCGCCCCGGGGATCTGAGTTTCTCCGCAATATTCCATTACGAAAAGAAGCCCCTGCCGAAAGCTCAGGAGGATATATTCGAGAAGGCGTTAACCGCCACAAAGGCAGGTCTCAGGAAGGAAGGGGCTGCCCTATTCCAAAAAGCACTTATGATGAACCCCTCAGCAATGTTCGAGCATCAGGCGTGGTACCGTATGTTCAGTGTCAGAATGGACTATCACTATATCAGCGAGGTTTTCACAGCGAACTACGACCAATACGGCAACAGAATAAAATTCTGGATAGACTACGGCCACTATGCAAACTTCGCCGCACAGCCCGGTATGCTCAAACTGGCCTCCATAAGGATCAAGGAACGCATACCGAACCTTCAGTCACAGGAAAAGATTAAGGCAGCGGAAAGGGCGGCAACCATATTCGATGCCCTCGCAGAGGCCCATGCAGGCAACTTTCAGGGCGCATACTCAATACTTCTCATGGCCGCACCCCATGATGACTACCTACTCGTACGCTACATAAACACCTTTGGCGATGCCCTTAAGAAGGATATGAACAAACTGGCAACCGTTATGGGACTCCCCAAAAACTACTTCTACGGAAGCTACGGCAAAGCCGATATGAAACCGATCCAGAATCCCGAGACAGGAACCAACATAGGCGTTCCCGCACCCGAGGCTGTAAAACCTGCGCCCTCTGGAAATACGGGCACAAAGCCCAAACCGGCTCCCAAGCCTTCCGGTGCGACCATCCTTGAATAGGTGATATATGAAGAAGGTTATTATCGTTCTGATAATACTTACGGCTTCCGTATGCTTTGCGGAAGAAAAGTTCAAGCTTTACGACCCCTCTAAGGGGGGATACTCCGATGCCGCATGGGACCATCTCACCACGACCCTTAACAACTTCTCGGCTAATGAGTATGTCGATTTTCTTGAGAAGCGAGGATTCAAGGGAAACCATATCGGCGTTACTGTGAACGGCAGGACGAAAAGCTTCAAATTCGGCGGTGCAGAGTTCCTAGATTTCATTAGGATCGCAGAGGCCGCCTATAACGGCGACTGGAAGGTCGCAAGGGAGCAGAGTGCAGAAACGGCCATAGGATACTTCTATCCCCTTGTTGGTCAATATATGGGCCTGCACAAAACCGCCCGCATCGCCATAGAATCTGTAATAGCCAACTGGTCGGATGAACTATACGAGACCCGTGCTTATAAGGATCTGCTCGATATCCTGAACGATCAGGTCCTCGCCGCAGCAAAGAACAGGGAGCCCTATATCCCCTCTTACTCCCTCGATCCCGGAACACCACTTCGCCAGCGCATGGTGGATTACGAGGACAGGATGTATTCGGTATGGATGAGCAAAAGCCCGGACATTGAGATACAGACAGGGGGGAACCCCGCAAGAATACGCCAGATCCTCGGGCACGACTTCGAGGATATGAGAGAGGTGTTCAACCATTTCCTTGTCCAGATAGTTTATAACCAGCGCGGTTATATCCAGACCACCTTCAACCGTGTCACCGAACAGGCAGCCAAGGAGGCCGCCCTTGAGGTAAAAAAACAAGCCTTTGAATCTGCCCGCATCGCTCTGAAAAAATCGCTTGATGCCCTGTCCAGACCCCACGAAGTCAGGTTCAGCCCCCCTGCCTCACTCGCCTTCAAAGGTGCACCAGGATACGAATACACCTTGAGCGTATACCTTGAATCGGGGGATACCGAAAGAAAGGTTTACAACAAACGTATCACCCTCCCCGTCTCGGGCGTGTTCTCCGAGGAACTGGAACTCGACAGTACGCCGAAGGGGGGAGATAAACTTCATGCGATAATAACCGACCCCTACGGCCAGAGCGAGGGGGATCAGTTTGCAGTAAAAGGTGACAATCTGAACCCGTTCACCATCAAAGCGAGCCTCAGCACTTACGACGGTGAACCCATAAACAGAGCTGTGCAGAACGGTGAGATCCTCGCCTTTCAGGCTAATGTTTCCCATACAAAGGTTGAGCCAGCACCTCTATCCATACTCACATGGCAGGTTAACGATGCCACCGGCAGTCCACTTCCAGGGCTTGTTAAGCAGGATACAGGGATCGCCTCCGGTGAGACAAAGAACTACCGCTTCCGCTTCCGGCTGGACAGCCTGCCGGACGGACGCTACACCGTCAGCCTGCGCCACTGCATAGATGGTATGCCGGAAAGCTGTGTATCCTCAGACACCCCCTTCACCATAGCCCAGAGCGTTGCCATTGATCGTATCGACATCTCCAGTCATTCAAGCGGAAGCCCCGATACAGATACGCTTTACAACGATGAAGAAGTGTATATCTACGCCTATTTCACCTCAAACGAAGGCTCAATTAAGGCGGACTTTATAGTTAAGGACAAGGAAACCGGAAAGGTTTACACAAACCTCTCCCACGATAAAGATATATCCGGCAGTTCATCTGAGCATAGAACAGGAATCGTATTGAGACCAAGCACTGTGCCAGCTGGAAGCAAGGCAGTGGCAGAAGTAACTATCACAGCACCCGACGGCCGTAAAATGACTAAAACCAGGGAATTTAGCAAGGACTTCTACACTGTCGGAGCAAAACACCCCACTTACATGAAACACAGCCAACGCTCAACGGCTCAGCTGAACATCCCCTCCAGATTCAAGCCGCCGTATAGAATTAATGCAAACCACAGCAGTAGCCTCTCCATGAACATTAGCGACAGCGGCCGGATGGATATGACAGCAAATCCGGTACTGGAGTTCGAAAACGCCTTTGTAAAATATACTGTTAAGGACTCCGAAGGGAGGATAGGTAAAGGAAGCTTTAATCTTCAACTGGAAGGTGAAACAAAGGTTGCCTCAACACCTTCAAAACCCTTTCCGAAGCTCAGAGAAGAGATCCCCATAACACCGCCAGAACCTGTACCTGTGCCTGTACCAACCAAGCCATCTTACACACCTAAAAAGAGCCAGCCCGCCAAGCCCCAGATGTCGAGCTACGATGCAATAAGGCTCGGTCAGCGCCGTTACAGGCACATAACAGACCGAATCGCAAATGAGATGATCCCACCATGCGTCCCCAACCGCTCCAGCATGGTGCGGAATATCCAGAACTCCGGAAATCAGCAGATCTACAAGGAACTGGGATACATGAGCGAGGCAACCTTCTCTGTGGAGCAGTCAAAGATGGTAGTGCAGACCTTTCGTACCATTAAGAAAGGATTCAGCAAACTCCACTACGATAAATGTATGGGCCAATGGCTCGATCTTCTTGAGCGAAACGGATACCTCAGTTCCGGCGAAAGACACAGTATTGAGGGGAGGCTAAAGTCAAGGATGCCAAGATACCACTACGCATACATCGAAACCGAGAAATTCCAGGCCATACGCCGTTGCAGAGTGGTAAAAGGAAAGCCCAGAACAGGCATGATGACAAAGATCCATAACAAAACGTTCAATAACGTCTATAAAACATGGGCAATCGCTGTCGGCCCCGCAACACCCGAGGCAAGCCAGCGATTCTGTAACGAATACGTGAATAATAAACGCAACTTCAATGCATATAACTCACCATGGAGACCCACTGGAGGCTCACACGGCTGGCAAATGGACCCAAACAGAGAGTATATAATGAAAAACCCTTACGACTCATACATGTCAGGGAGGTAATTCAGCCAATACTATCTTATCAAATATGAAATGAATAATTTTAAGGGGTGCTTTTTAGGAACAAACCACCCCTTAACAACCCCTCAAAAACTCCTTTATCTGTCTGAATAATTTTCCATCCATGGAAGCTTGTGCTAATCATACGTTTAAGGTTGATACATAATAAGCCAACATGGATGTTGGCTCTGTAGGCGTAGCTGAATTGGGCTTTGCTCAATTCACGAAGCCGGAAGTACGAGAGGGCAAGGTCTCCTTGCCCGAACAACAATGGAATTTCCATGAATGGTAAATTCCATACATAAAATCAGACCAGGGAAATTCTCAGGATGATGAATTTCCCAGATTAATGGCTGGAAAACCCTGAGGGAATAGTTTTGCATACTTTTCTAAATAGTATGTGGCGCATAAGCGCAATACAAATAAATTAGTGACTAATTTCGAATGTGATTATGTAAAGAATAAGACTAAGGGGAAATTTTTAGGGAAAACTTTCCCCTTAGGATCCCCTTAAAAACCCATTTGAAAGATAATTATTAAGGTTGATACGCAACAGGCTTCCATGGATGGAAGCCCTGAAGGCGTAGCTGAATTGGGCTCTGCTCAATTCACGTAGCCGGAAGTAAGCGGAGCGAAGGCTTTGCCGAGTGTAGCGGCAATGGAATTTCCATGGATGGTAAATTCCATAGATAAAAAAAAGACAGCCCTGAAGTGAAGAATATGGAGCTATGCTTCATATTCTATAACGGAAGTAAGCGAAGCGAAGGCTTAGCCGAGCGTAGCGGCAGGGAAATTCTCAGGATGATGAATTTTCCAGATTAATAATGTTGCTCCTTCTCACTTACGCAAGCGAGCTTTCATCCATGAAAGCTTATGCTAATCATACGTTAAAGGTTGATACATAATAAGCCAACATGGATGTTGGCTCTGCAGGCGTAGCTGAATTGGGCTTTGCTCAATTCACGAAGCCGGAAGTGCGAGAGGGCAGGGTTTCCCTGCCCGAACAACGATGGAATTTCCATGGATGGCAAATTCCATAGATTATAAGACTAAGGCTCACCTCAGTGAGCCTTTTATCCAATTATCTAAATACTTATTGCGCCGTCCAGCCGCAATCGATCGTAAAACTCGTACCCGTTACGCATTTTGCCGAATCGGAGCAGAGATACAACACAATATCACCTATCTCGCTAGGCTCGATAAGCTTTTTAACCGCCGCCTTCTTGAGCATAACCTCTTCGATAACCTCGTTTTCGCTTATGCCGTGAGCCTTCGCCTGATCAGCAATCTGACCGTCCACAAGGGGTGTGCGCACATAGGCGGGGCAGATGGAATTCACTGTTATACCGTGGGGACCACCTTCAAGGGCAGTGGTTTTGGTAAAGCCGGTAACGCCGTGCTTGGCAGATATATAAGCCGTTTTGAATGCGGATGCACGAAGACCGTGGACTGAGTTTACGTTGATAACCCTGCCCCAACCGTTCTTTTTCATATAGTTCCATGAATATTTTGTAAGAAGAAATGTTGCGGTGAGCATGAGAGAAATCATGAAATCCCACTTATCTTCGGGGAAGTCTTCAACGGGTGATACATGCTGGATCCCGGCGTTGTTGATGAGTATATCTACACTGCCGAACTCCGCTGCACAAGCCTCCACGAGGGCTTTGCATTCCTCACGCTTGCTGAGGTCGCATTTGAAGAAGGATGCGCCTATCCTTGCCGCTTCTTCCTTCCCCTTTTCCTCGTTGATGTCTGCACACATTACGTTGTAGCCCGCACCTGCAAGGCTTTCTGCAACGGCAAGACCGATTCCGCTCGCCGCTCCTGTTACAAGAGCTGTTTTCCGGCTCATATTGTTCCTCCTGACTGAAATTAATCTATTTTACCAATAAGTAAAAGCCATTCAGACCGAGCCGGAGATTATCAGATGATGCTGTCCTTTTTAACAAGGGGTTTTGGCATCTTTCTGGGGCCGAAGATCTTCTCCAGCTTGGTGAAAATATAGTTCATATGCTCCACCATGCAGTCGTAGGCCGCATCGGGATCCTTCCTGCTGATGGATTCAAATATACAGCTGTGCTGTCTGAAAAGTTCGTTATGGTCTTCCGGGCTGGTATAGAGCCTTGAGCGAACCTCGTAACTCACCTTCTCGATCCATTCATAGATGTTGTTCATCACATGCACAAGGAAGACGTTGTGGGTTGCATAGGATATAACGCTGTGGAAATTCGCATCGGAGATGTGCCCGACCTCGCCGTGTTCCTTTGCCATACGCATCTCTTCAAGATACTCATGCATTTGGGCTATCTCTTCTTCAGTGGCACGCTCTGCCGCTGCTCTGGCTGACCACGTCTCAAGATGCTTTCGGATCTCCATGAGATCAAAGATGGCATCATCACGCTTGATAAGTTCTGTGAATGCGGGAGCAATAAGCGGTGCGGTGACCGATTTAACGTAGGTACCATCCCCTTGGATCTGCTCAAGGAATCCCTGAGCTTCAAGCTTTTGGAGAGCCTCACGCAATGAAGGCCTGCTTACGCCCATCTGCACGGCTAGCTCCCTCTCTGAGGGAAGCTTTTCGTCAGGATTCAGCTCGCCCGTAAGGATCATCTCCTTAAGCTGGCGGTAGATCTCGTCGCTGACTCTTTTCGGCTTAATCTTTTGAAACTTCATAATTCTGCCTTGTTGTTACGATTTCTTGACTACACTCTCGTAAAACAACTGTACAGGATGGGACACATCCGCCTCAGAGCCCTCCTTAGCGAGGGCATCGGTGAGCTGCATAGCGCACCCGGGGCATGGTGTGTAAACCCGCTGGAATCCCTTTGTAGAGATCTCCTCTGCCTTTGATGTGGAAATATCGCTGGATTTTCCGTAGTGCTTAAGGCTGAATGTACCGCCAAACCCGCAACAGCTCTGGTTCTTGAGTTTTGTATAATCCGTTCCGAGATTATCCTTAACGAAGGATTCAAGAAGAGAGTCTTTGCTCCGGTCGTAATGGCAGGGGAAATGGATCGTAGTTTTCTCGCCGGTCTCAAGCTTAATATCAGCATGAAGAACCTCTTCCAGAAAGACAACAACGTCCATCATCTCCTGTTCGGGAGATCTTCCGGTCTGCTTGGGCCCCATCTCGTTCAGTCCATACTGACAAGTAGGACAGCATGTTACAATATATTTCGCATCAAGGGAATCGAAATAATCAATATTTTTATTGACCATTTTCTTAAAAAGATCGAGTTCACCCATGGTTGCCGCAGGTATTCCGCAGCAGTGGTTCACCTCGGGAACATACACAGAGACACCGAAATAGTTAAGCGTTTCAACGATAGCCTCGCCCCAGCTGGTGTATATCATGTTTGCGGCGCAACCGGGATAGAAGATAACAGTCATCTTCTCTTCACCCTTCGCTTTGTTCAGGCCGCCGTAAGTGTCCGCAAAGGTTTTGCTCTTCACTGATACAACGTTACGCCCGCCGGCTATGGGGATGATAGGCTTAAATACATCATCCTTTATCTTTTTACTGCCGAACTTGAGTCCCATATGCATAAGGGGAGCCATCTTAGCTAATAACTCCGGCTTCTCCATGGCTATGGAAAGCACAAACTTCTGCCACCCCTTCATCTTCTCTATCTTGCGCAGAACCGATTTTGCTTTGAGGAATATCTCATCGGTCTTAACGCCGCTGGGGCAGCTCTGCTTACATCTTCCGCAGAGCACGCAGTAATCTATGTGCTTGAGGATCTTACCTGCATCCTCAAGGCGTCCTTCATATACGGACTGGATCAGTGCAATCTTGCCTCTGGCAACGGACTGTTCCTTACCATCCTGATTATAGAGGGGGCAGTCCGCATGGCAGGTTCCGCACTTCATGCATTTGAGGACGAGTTCCTCGAGTTCTTTCAGCTCTTTTACAACATCATCGTACATTTACAGCCCCATTTTATGCGGGTTAAGCAGTCCCTTGGGGTCAAGCCCCTTCTTAAGCTTATCCATAAAGATAAGGGAGCCCTTACCCAGTTCGCTTTCCAGATACTTTGCCTTCGCAGAACCTATACCGTGCTCTCCGCTAATAGTTCCGTCCAGCTTGAGGGCGGTTTCAAATATTTCATCTATCGCTTTCTCGACCCTGGCCATCTCCTGCTCATCCCGCTTATCCGTAAGGATTGTGGGGTGAAGGTTTCCATCTCCGGCATGGCCGAATGTTCCGATGGTAAGGTCGTATTTCTTTCTTATGTTCTGCACAGCCTGCATCATTTCCGGGATACGGCTGCGGGGTACTGTGGCATCCTCAAGAATGAGAGTGGGGCGTAGCCTTGCAAGGGAACTGAGCGACTTTCTTCTCGCTTCCCAGAGCGCATCTCGCTCCTGCTCGTTCTCTGCCACCTTAACGCTTCCGCCGAGGGATTCGCATATATCGATAACCTTCCTGTACTCATCCTCAACGGCTTCGGGGTGTCCATCCACCTCGATGAGCAGAAGCGCATCCGCATCGACGGGGAGGCCTATATTTGTGGCCTCTTCAACGGTTTTTATGGTGAAATTGTCCATGAGCTCAAGGGTGGCGGGGAGGATCTTTGCCTGTATAATCTTGGATACAGTCTCGCTAGCCTTTATAACATCACCGAAGCTCACAAGCATGGATTTCTTCGCCTCTGGTACGGGAACGATCTTCATAATGAGCTCGACCATAACCCCCAGCATCCCCTCGGAAGAGACCATAAGGCCGGGGAGGTTATATCCGGTAACAAGCTTAACCGTACGCCCTCCACCTATGACAAGGTTACCATCCATGTCAAAAAACTTTACACCCATGAGATAGTCACTGGTAACACCGTATTTGAGAGCCCTAAGCCCTCCGGCGTTCTCAGCAACGTTGCCCCCCATGGTGGACATCTTCATACTACCCGGATCCGGAGGATATAGGAGTCCGTGATCGGATATGTGCTCGGCAAACTTCGCCGTAACAACTCCGGACTGGGTAACGGCATAGAGATCCTCTGTATTAACTTCGAGGATCTTATTTAAGCCGGTGGTGAGCATAACGCAGCCGCCGGAGACGGGAACTGTACCTCCGGAGAGATTCGTCCCCGCTCCTCTTGTAATTAACGGAATATCCGCATCACGGCACAGCTGGATGACCTTCTGCACCTGATCATAGTCCGAAGGTTTAACCACCATATCCGGTGGAACGGGCTTCTCAAATGCAGAATCGTAGCTGTAGCACATCAGATCAGCGGGTTCATCCCAAAAGTTGTCCGAACCCACTATTTCTTTGAATTTTCCATTAATTGCGGCTGACATTTATACTAACCTCACAAATCTGCTGTTTACTTAAATATAAGATCCGGCAGCCATGTAACGATCTGAGGGAAGGATACGCAGAGCGCAAGTCCCACAAGCTGCAGGAGTACAAAGGGGATAATACCCTTATAAATGTGCCCAAGTGTCATACCCTCTGGCGCAACTCCCTTAAGATAGAACAGTGCATACCCGAAGGGGGGCGTAAGGAATGACATCTGAAGGTTTATGGATACGAGCAGGGCGAACCAAAGGGGGTTGAAGCCGAGCTGATCCACTGCGATGGGCGTAAATATCGGCACACAGAGAAGCAGGATACCAAGCCAGTCCACGAACATTCCAAGAAGGAACACGATGAACATCATGATGGTAAGGATCACATACTTGTTGTCACTGATGGAGAAAAGGAGATCAGTGAAAACATCACCACCGCCAAGGCCCATGAACACAGATGTATAGAAGTTTGCACCAACGAAGATGATCATAACCATACAGGTGATCTTCAGCGTTGCAATAAGTGCATCCTTCATAAGTTTAAGGTCGAGTCTCTTGTTACCTGCTGCAAGAAGAAGCGCACCAACACAACCAAGACCTGCGGCCTCTGTGGGAGTTGCGATTCCAGCACCGATACTTCCAAGAACTGCCAGAATAAGGAATATCGGGGGCATCATGGACTTTGTAGCCATGATGAACTTTCTACCTGCGGAGTGGTGCCTGTCCGCCTTGGGAAGGGGAGGACCAGCATCGGGATTAAAGAAACAGTAGATGAATGTATAAACAAGATACAGGGTCGCAAGCATAAGCCCGGGAACGAAAGCGGCGAGGAAGAGTTTACCCACCGAGATACCCACCAGACCACCGTAAACAACCAGCATGATCGATGGGGGTATCAAAATTCCAAGCGTTCCACCCGCGGTAATAACCCCCGCTGTCAGCGAATAGCTGTATCCTTTTTTAACCATTGAAGGTGCGGCGAGAAGACCCATAGCCACAACGGAAGCTCCGATGATACCTGTGGTTGCGGCAAAAACCGTACTAACCACGATGGTGGCAAGGGCGAGACCGCCTCTAATTGGCCCCAGTACAATGTACATCGTTTCGTACAATTCCTCTGCAACTCCCGATTTATCAAGGAACTGCGCCATCAGAATGAACAGAGGGATGGCAACGAGAACATAGTTTGTCATCAGACCGTAAGTTTTATTGGCGAGGATAAAGAATGCTCCAGGGCCGTACCCCACCAGTCCGAAAATGATCCCGAGTCCTCCAAGGGTGAAGCCGAGGGGGTGGCCCAGGAACACCGCAATAAGGAGGATTAAAAACATCGCTACCGATAGTATATCAGCGCCCATTTAGCTTTCCTCACTTTTGAACTTCCTGAACGCCTTCAAGAACTCTGCAATACCTTGGATAGTAAGCAGAATGAAGCCGATCGGAATCAGGGTTTTATATGGATATATAGCAGGTGCCCACGCCGATTGGCCGTGTTCTAGTCCCTGCCATGACTGCAATGTAAATTTTCCGGTTGCATATATTGCAACGCCCATAAAGGGAAAGAAGAATATGATATATCCTACGATGTCCATGATACCCTGAACCTTTTTAGGAAGGGCGCCGTATATAACATCGATGGATATGTGCATCTTGTGCTTAAGTGTATAGCCTGCACCGAGGATAAAAAGAGCGCCGTAAAGCATGTAGCTGAGCTCAAAGCCCCAGATTGTAGGGGATGAGAATATCTTACGGGCTATTACCTCGTACATGACCACAAACAGCAGAACGAAGCCGATAACACTAACGGCTCTGCCGACGTATTCGTTTATGGCTTCGAGAAAATTAATTAGTTTGTTCATGCCTGTCTCCGAAAGTTTAAAAATGAAACGAAAGGGGGCCGTTAAAGCCCCCTTTACGGTTTAGTTATTAAACAATTACAATTCGGTGATTACTGAAAATGCTTGCCGTCGATGTACTGGTCGTAGGGCCATGCAGCAAGACCGCTGCGAAGGTCACGCCAGTTAGCGAAGTCTGCCTTGAAGTTCTCCTGAGAAGCAAGAACCTTGTCGAGGTAGGGGTGCTTCTTACGAAGGCCGTCAAGGTAAGCCTTGGAAGTCTTAGCAAGCTCGTTGAGTGAGTCTTCGCTGAGTTTTGTGAAGTTAACGCCAGCCTTCTTGTATTCTCTTATAGCCTCAGCGTTTTTAGCTTCGAAGTAACCCATGGACCAAACCTGAGTTTCTTTAGCTGCAACTTCAATAGCTTTCTGAAGGTGCTTGGGAAGCTTGTCGTAAGCCTTCTTGTTTACCATGCTCATAAGCTGAACAGAGGGCTGGTGCCAGCCGGGCTCAACAACGTTCTTAGCAACTTCGTGGAATCCCATGGGGAGTGTGATTGAGGGTGAGGAGAACTCTGCAGAGTCGATAACCCCTCTCTCAAGTGCAAGGTAAACCTCGCCGCCGGGCATGGGGGAAACAGATACGCCGAGCTGAGTAAGAATATCAGCAGCCCAACCCACTGTACGTACTTTCATACCTTCCATATCGCTGATCTCATTAACGGGCTTCTTCGTGAAGAAACCGAGTTCCTGACCAGTGTTTCCTGTGGGGAAGGGAATAAGACCGTATTCAGCATAAAGCTCGTTTGCAAGCTCCATACCGTCAGCGCCGTAGAACCACATAGTGTAGTCCATTGCGTCGAAACCGAAGGGAACGGATGCGAAGGCTACGAATGCCTGATCCTTACCTTTCCAGTATCCGGACCAGTCGTGGCCCATCTCTGCAACACCGTTACGTACTGCATCGAAAACCTCGAAAGCAGGAACGATAGCACCAGCGGGGAAGAGCTTGATAGTGAGCTGTCCGTCTGTGATCTCGTCAACTGTATCACAGAAGTGCTGAGCTACATTGTGGAAGGGAATTCCGGTTGTCCAGGTCTCGATCATTTTCCAGCGGTACTTCTTGTCTGCTGCAACAGCTGAAAGGCTGAAGGCAAACATAAGAACCATTACCAATGAAAAGATTCTGCGTTTCATAAACAATTACCTCCTGACTGAAATATGAATATGTTCAGATGGTATTACCTTTATTCCAGCTTCGTGATAATGTCAACAGTAAATATCGATCCGTTTATAAAAACGTTTGAAAGAAACGATATACACAAAAGCCCTATTTGGTCGTCTTTTCAAAGCTTTTGGGGTTTATTTTTTTAACTAATAAGCAATCGTTCGTTGAAATAAAAAACTGTTGACTGGGGTGGTGTATTGCTTTAGCTTACTGGTATTACCAATTACTATTTAAACCACAGAGGCTGTATAATGAACGATACAAGTGTTCTGGAAAGATTTATTCATTTCTCCGAGATGGTGAGCAATGAGAATGTGCTTGTTACCAGCGAGGAGCTGAAACAAAAAATTGAGGAGCTCAAGCCCTCCTATGCAAACATCCCCTTAATAGGTATCACAGAAACAAACACCGAGATAACCGAAGCGGGTATTGAGGCTGCAGTTGTTGAGGCGGACTATGCCATCGGCGAAACCGGCTCCGTTGTCGTCAACAGCTGGGATGAGAAGCTCCGCATGGCAACCTGTCTGGCAGAACATCTTTACGCTGTCGTGCCGGAATCCAGAATAGTTATGACACTGGACGAAATAGAAGAATACATGACCGAAAAGAACAAAAACCCCTATTCATACATAGCATTCATAACAGGCGCCAGCAGAACAGCGGATATCGAAAGGGTTCTCACCATAGGCGTACACGGTCCTGTAAAAATGACAGTATTCATAGTTAAGGGTGTATAAGATGAGCATGAAGAGCAAAATAAAGGAGAAGATCAGCGATAAGGACCTATACACGGCCCTTAAGAACTTCTCCTCCGCATATAAGCAGTCCAGAGACAAGGCATATACAGGATTCGACTTCAAAGAGCTACAGAGCGAGATGAACAGCGTTAAGGAGCTCAGCAAGGAGAAGGTGAACGAGCTGTTTTCACAGTTTAAGGACAATGCAGAATCCGCAGGCGCCAAGGTTTATCAGGCTAAGGATGCTGCAGATGCCTGTAAATACATCGCAGATCTTGCTAAGCAGAAGGATTCCGAATATCTCGTAAAATCAAAATCAATGACCTCCGAGGAGATCAAGCTCAATGACTACCTCGAGTCGGAGAACCTCAAACCCATAGAAACGGATCTCGGCGAATGGATACTACAGCTCGCCGGCGAACACCCTTCCCATATGGTTATGCCCGCCATCCACAAAACACGGGGACAGGTCTCGGAACTTTTCGAGAACCATACGGGAGAGACCGTCAGCCGTGAGGATATCGGCGAGATGGTCAAGGTAGCCCGTAACAACCTGCGTGAATTCTACTTCAAGGCAGGGGTAGGTATAACCGGGGCAAACGTTGCCGTAGCCGAAACAGGAACCATAGGCATCGTAACCAACGAAGGTAACGCAAGGCTATCCTCAACAATACCCCCAGTACACGTTGTGCTTGTGGGATATGAAAAGCTTGTGCCCACCTTCCGGGAAGGGCTCAAGGTTGTTCGTATGCTCCCGAAGAGCGCAACGGGTCAGATCATAACAACGTATACAACATGGATTAAGGGGCAGAACCCCTCCATCAAGAACGAAACCGGAAATAAGGAAGTACACTACGTATTTCTCGACAGCGGCCGGCTCGATTATCTTGATCACCCTCTTCTCAAAGAGGCTCTCAAGTGCATCCGCTGCGGAAGCTGCGCAAACATATGCCCCGCCTATGAGATGGTGGGCGGACACGTTTTCGGACACGTATATATAGGAGCCATCGGCCTAATAATGACCGCCATGTTCCACGGCGACGACAACGCCAAAGACATCCTCAAGCTCTGCATCGGCTGCAAGGCGTGCAGTGCAAACTGCCCCGCAGGGATCGATCTTCAGAGGATCATCGCCGAGCTCAATGTGATGATGGGCGATAAATACGGTCTCGGACTCCCCCGCAAGTTTTTCTATAAGAATATAATGGCGAACGATGCCGCATTCCGCAAAGCAATGAAGGCGGCTTCTGCGTTCTCCTCACCCCTTACATCAAAGGATGGGGAGTACATAAAAACAATACCCCTGGCGGGCCGTGAAATAAACTTCAGGATGCTTCCCTCCATCAAAGGAGATACTTTCACGGACAGCCATAGCAAGAACACCCCGCCTGCCCCCAAGGGCAGGGTGTTCTTCTATCCCGGTTGCGCTGTGGAATATTTCTATCCCCAGATGGGGCATGCCCTTGTGAAGATCCTAGAGGATGCAGGCTACGAGGTGGATACACCCGAAAAGGCCGCCTGCTGCGGTCTCCCTGCAATCCATGCCGGAGACGGTGAAAGCGGCAAGAAGACTATACAGAACAACCTTAAATATATGAAGAACCCCGACGACTACGAGGCATACCTTGTTCTCTGCCCCAGCTGCGGCATGGCTATCGTGGAGGACTTCCCCGAGTACACCGAAGGTGAGAACAGGGAACTGTCAGAAAGGATATCCCCCAAGGTTAAATCCCTCGGCATGTTCATGGCTGAGAAGGGTATAAAACTGAATCTCCCGAAAGACAAGAAGGTTACCTACCACACCCCCTGCCATCAGGGAAGGGGTCTTGGTGTTTCCGCAGAGGGTATCCTCGCAGATCTCCTCGGTGATGCTTTCGTTCCTATGCAGGATTCAGATGTTTGCTGCGGCTTCGGTGGTTCATGGTCCTTCGACTATGCGGAGATATCCTCCGGTGTTCTAGGCAAGAAGCTGGACAACATCGAAAAAACAGGTGCGGACATAGTCCTTGCGGATTGCCCCGGATGCGTTATCCAGATAAACGGAGGAGCGCAGAAGAACGGCATGAAGCAGGAGGTTATGCACCTTTCGGAGTTTTTCAAGAAATCAACAGAGTGAGCAGTAACGCGACACAACCTATACATTGCCCCGTCCCAAGCGGGGCTTTTTTTGTACTCTCCCGACTACATAAGGTACGAAAACAGATAAACGGCGGCAACACCTGAGGCGAAAACGGCAGTAAGGCTGATTCCCCGCCATGCCAGGACTGCGGATACTGCTATTCCGGCGGCGGATGCGGCGGGTGTTCCCCCGGCTGTTAGCGCACCCGGTATTATCAATGCGCCCAACGACGCATAGGGTATGAACCTGAGAAAACGGTTAAGCCATGGCGCAAGACGCAGATCCTTCAGAAATACCACCGGGAGCATACGGGGAACGTATGTGACCGCTGCCATGAGGATGATTACGAAAACCGGTTCAAGCTTCATCCTCTTCCTCCCTGTGGATAAACGCCGCAAGCATAGCACCAGCCACGGTTGCTATCATGATCTTCCAGCCTGCGGATAGAAAGGTAACACCGATTATCTCCATCCCTCCATTCACTGCCATGGCGGATACACCAGCCGTAACAGCGGGGCGTGTCCGCTTCATCTCCGGAACCAGTAAACCAATAAAGAGTGCATAAAGCCCGAATGTGAGTGCAGACTTTACGGAATCCGCCAGTAAAGAGCCCGCCAGAACCCCCGCAACGGTTCCGGAACACCATGCGGCATATGCTGTGAAGTTGAGACCGTATAGGAAGCCCTCTGGCAGAACCTTTTCCTTACGCATGGAGGCCATGGCAAATGTTTCATCGGTTATACCAAAGGCGGCCACGGCACTGCGGGGCCTAGTTATATCCTTAGAAAGCCTTCTGGAGAGGGAGGATGACATCAGGAAATGGCGAAAGTTAAGAACGAAGGTGGTGAGTACAATCTCCCATCCTCCTATGCCGACGGCAAAGAGGTTAGCCGCCACAAACTGGCTCGCCCCGGCGAAGACGATGAGCGACATAAGCACGGCAAGCCATGGCTCAAGACCTGCGGAAACCGCAGTAAGCCCGAATGAGACGGCGATGGGGAAGTATCCGGCGGCGATGGGAAAAGCGGAGCGGACGCCGGTGAGTATCGGTTTATCGTTCATGGAAAGAGAATTACACACAGACGCCTATATGTAAATATACAGTTCACAGCATAACAGTTGCTCAGCCAAGCCCTTCCTCGCTGACAACGCAGTTTCGTCCCTTCTCCTTTGCGGCATAAAGGGCATCATCAGCCCGCTTGGTGAGAGAATCGACATCGTCATAGTCCTTGAGATGTGCAACACCGAAGCTGGCCGTTGTGCGGACCTGCTCCTCGCCGTGGACAAACTTAATATCGATGATGGCGGTGCGGATCCTCTCGGCAACGTTAACAGCCGTATGAAGCTCGCATCTCGACAGTGCCATGAACTCATCCCCGCCCCAGCGGACAAGGAGATCATCATCCCTCATGCAGTCTTTGATGACATGGACGATCTTCTTAATCACCGTATCGCCGAAAAGATGACCGTATTGATCGTTTATCTTCTTGAAGTTGTCGATATCGATAAGAACAACGGAGAGAGGCGTCCCTTGCTTCTTTGCGATACGTACGGTTTTTGCGAAGCTCGAATCAAGCTCCCGCCTGTTATAGACCCCTGTCAGTTTATCTGTTACAGCGAGAAGCTCAAGCTTCCCCTGATAGTAGTTAACCATAAATATGTTGATTGTGATAACCACAGCTATCACAAGAGCGGCAAAGATCATGTTGCGTACAAATGTGCTCCAAATCTCTGCCAGAGCGGCATCCTGGCTCTGCTCCACAATGAGGTACCATTTAAACTCGGGGATATATCGGGAAGTGACTAGAACATGGTCGCCATTATTGCCGTCGAATTCCTGTACAGAGGGCTTCTCACCCGTTTCAAGAAGTTTGTCGGCAATGGTGCCTATCCCGGCCATATTGCGGATATTCTTTGAGAGGATGTAGTCCTTTTTCACATGGACCTGTATGAGCCCGTCCTCGTCCACAAGGAATATCTTCCGGTTGTACTTGTTTCTGTATTTCTCCAGTATCTGCGCCACCTCATCCATCTTGAGTCCGACACCGGTAACACCGAGGAGATTGCCGAGGTAATCGTTAAGGCGGTGGTTTATGAAGATAGTGAGGGTATTGCCAGAGGCCTGATCCGTGTCCACATCAAGATCATATTTAACATCCATATCCCTGAAAGAGTAGTACCAGTCATCGTGTTCATCATCGGGGCTTATCTGCTTGAGGATGCCGTCGTAGTAATAGTAGTTATTGGATATATCTGACACAAAGAAAGAGGAGAAGAAGCCGTAGCGTTCCTTGATCTCCCTCAGATAACGCTTAATGCTGTCCAGATCAGCCTCACCGGCTATGGCCCAGTCCTTCAAAAAGGTGTCATTGGCCATAAGGGAGGACACGAAGATGGGGCGCATGAGATCCCGCTGGATCTCAGAGTATATGTTGTCCCTTGTCAAAGGGAGGGAGCTGTTTATGATGCCGGAACGAACCGAGTCCCTCGAAACCCTGTAGTTAACGATATTGATAGCCACAAAGGCAAATATCAGTATAACACTGAGCGAAAAAATGAGCCTGAAACGAATAGAGAGGTGCTTCATACGTATTAAACCGTTCCTTTGAATATTTGTCGTATATTATCACACAAAACACACTGGCTAAAGAGTTATGTATTACATTCCTCTCTATGCGCATCATAAAATATACATAGGAGGAATTCAAAAAAAACTCTTCACATAATCTTCTCAATACATAAAATAGCGGAGGACAGGTTTATTCAACGGAGATAATGATGGAATCATACATTAGAGATATATTCGAAGACATGAAAGAGGTGCAGACCCGTTTCATGGCAGAATCCCTACCCGTTATCGTAGGCATATCCACTTCCATAGCGAACTGTTTTGTGAATGGTGGAAAGCTTTACATATTCGGCAATGGCGGTTCTGCGGCGGATTCCCAGCACATTGCGGCGGAATTCATAAACCGCTTCCGCATGGAGCGCCCGCCTCTCCCTGCGGTGGCGCTAACCACCGATACATCGGCGATTACCGCCATCGGTAACGACTACGACTTCAACGAGATATTCTCGAAACAGGTTAAAGGGCTTGCCGTTGAGGGGGATATTGCATGGGGGATTTCCACCAGTGGAAACTCCGCAAACGTCCTTGAAGGGCTTCGTTCTGCGGCGAAGCAGGGTGTTACAACAATTGGCTTCTCCGGTAAGGACGGCGGAAATATGCGGGGGCTTTGCGACCATTTCCTTAATGTTACAAGTGAGAACACTGCCCGTATACAGGAGATGCACATAGCCGCCGCCCACATCATCTGCCAGCTGGTGGATGAGATAATGTTCGGTAAATTCTCAAGGTAGTCAGCGCATAATCATGGAAGTCAGCTCACACACAGGTGGACTCTGGGGTTCCGCCTCCGCATGGTGGATAAAGCAGAGGATATACAACGGAGGAAGGGTTCTTGTAACGGCTCCGGATAAGAACCGTTACGAGACGATGCTCAATGAGCTTCTGCTCTTCTTCGGGCCAGAGTATGTGCTCCCCTTCCCCGAATACACACAGGAGCCCTTCGAGGAGGCACGGATCCTCCCCGATCTTCTGGCAGAGCGTGCCGAAGGGATGCAGAGGCTCCTGAACGGATTCAGGGGGATAATCCTGACAACCCCGCCGGCACTGATGAAAGCCTTACCCCCCAAGGATCTTTTCTCCGAATCGATCATAAAGCTCAGAGTGAACGACCTCGCCGAAAGGGAGGAGCTCACCTACGCCCTTGAGTTCGGAGGTTATGTCCATACCGAGCTGGTTTCGGGTAAGGGTGAATACACCCTGAGGGGTGATGTGCTTGAGGTTTTTCCGCCGGAGATGGAGGAACCGGTAAGGATCGAGCTTTTCGATGACGAGATAGAGCGCATCGAGAGCATCGACCCCTTCAGCAGAAAACACACCCACTCCTTTAAGGAGCTTTTTATACTCCCCGCCGGAGAGGCTCTGTTCGATGAGAACGACCTTATGAAGGTTCAGGATCCCACAGCTGCGGAAAAGGCGGAGAACTTCGGCAAATTCGCCGGATACCACTGGCTGGCCCCCTTCGTCTACTCCCGTATGGAAACCCTCTTTGACTACATTGGCCCTGACTTTACCCTGTGCCTGCTGGACGACAAGCTGGAAGAGTCCCTGGACGGCTATGACGAAATAATCAAAGATAAATTGGAGGACACACCCTACGCCCTCCCCATGGAAAACAACTTCCTCAAGCCGGGGGAGGTTCTGGCAGTCGTGGGCGGAAAACAGACCCATCTACTGGAGGAGCTCCATTCCGGCGATGCCCTCTTCTCCGGCTATAAAGCATCCAAGGCATACTTCTCCCACGAGCGAAGAAACCTTTATCAGTCTGTCACTGAGGCAGCGGCGATCCTCAAGGAGATCGACAGGGACGACTACCGCCCAATAATCGCCATAGAGAGCCGCAAGCTCCGCAATATCTTCCTAGAATTCATGCGTGACCATGAGATTTCGGTCACCGAGATAAAAACGGCGGATGAGGCGAAAGGACCCGGCGTATTCCTATATAACGAAAAGCTTTCGGGTGGATTTCTGGATCCGGAGACACTCCTGGCAGTTGTCACCGATGAGGATATCTTCGGCGTGGTTAAACGCAGACCGAAGAAGCGCAAGAAGGAGGTATACTCCACAAGTCTCGGAGATCTCGAAGCCGGCGACTATGTAGTCCACGTGGACTACGGTATAGGGATATACCGCGGGCTTGTGAACAAGGATATCGGCGGCATATCTGGGGATTTCATACAGATCGAATACGACGGCGGAGAACTGCTGTACGTTCCGCTGGAATCCATAGGCCAGATACAGAAGTATATAGGAACCGGAGACAAACCCCCAAGGATTCATAACCTTAAGAGCGCATCATGGAAAAAGCTCAAGAATCAGGCTAAGGCGAAGGCGAAGAAGATCGCCATCGACCTGCTCAAGCTTTATGCCGACAGAAAGATCCAGAAGGGCTTTGCCTTCCGGGATGACGGCGAATTAATGCAGAGTTTCGAACAGGGCTTTGAATACGATGAAACCGATGATCAGCTCTCCTCCATCCACGATGTCTATCAGGATATGGAGGACACGAAGCCGATGGAACGCCTCGTCTGCGGGGATGTGGGCTTCGGCAAGACAGAGGTCGCTATGCGGGCGGCTGCAAAGGCCATAGCCTCGGGCAAGCAGGTGGGGGTTCTTGTCCCCACTACAGTGCTCGCAAGACAGCACTACGAAAACTTCCACCAGCGGTTCAAGGACTTCCCCGTAACGGTGGACTACATAAGCCGGTACAGAAGCACACAGGATATAAAGAAAACCCTGAGGAAACTCGTCACAGGAGAGGTGGATATAATCATCGGAACCCACCGCCTCCTCTCCCAGGACGTTGAATATAAGGATCTGGGGCTTCTTATAATTGACGAGGAACAACGCTTCGGCGTTGCCCACAAGGAGAAGATCGCCGCCCTGAAAAGCAATATCGATATCATATACCTCTCCGCAACCCCCATACCCAGAACACTCCAGCTCTCCATGTCCGGCATCAGGGATATAAGCGTTATCGAAACCCCGCCGGAGGAGCGCCTACCCGTCATCACAAGGGTTATAAAAACCGATGACGAGGTGCAGAACGCTCTTAAAAAGGAACTGGAACGTGGTGGACAGGTATATTTCCTCCACAACAGGGTGGAGAATATCGAGCAGGTTGCGGACAATGTAAGGAGCCTGATGCCCCACGCACGCATAGCCGTGGCCCATGGTCAGATGACCGCCGCCGCCATGGAAAAGGTTTTGTACAGCTTTTACGCAGGCGAAGTGGATATCCTCGTCTGCACAACCATCATAGAGAACGGCATCGATATCGCCAACGCAAACACCATCGTCATCAACAACGCCTCCGCCTTCGGCCTTGCTCAGATATACCAGCTCAAGGGGCGTGTGGGGAGATCAAAAAGGCGGGGCTACTGCTACATGTTCGTACCGAACCTAAACGCAGTGAACCCCATTGCGAGGAAGAGGCTTAAGATTATTCAACAGCTCTCCGACCTCGGAAGCGGCGTTAAGATAGCCTTCTACGACCTCCAGCTGAGGGGTGCTGGGAATCTCCTCGGTGCGGAGCAGTCCGGCTTCATTGTAAAGGTCGGCTACGAGCTCTTTATACAGATGATCGAGAATGCAGTCAGCGAGCTCAAGGGTGAGCACACCGCCGTCAACCAGACAGAGATAACCTCCGGCGTACCTTACTATATCGCCGCAGACTATATAGAGGATGTTCAGCTCCGATTCGATTACTACCGCCGCTTCGACAAAATAGACACCGAGGAGAAGATGAACGAGCTCCTAACAGAGCTTGAGGAGAGCTACGGCGAACTCAAGCAGGAGATACGCAACTTGGGGCGGATCATGCTCATCAAGAACCTTGCCTCAAAGATCTCCGCCGGGAAGATAACCATCCATACAGGGCGGGTGCGCATAAACTTCGACAAGGAAACCCCTGTTAAACCGCATGTTATAATGAACACCCTCTCCAGACAGAAGCACGTTTATAAGTTCGAGAACGAGTTCAGTCTTCTACTGTACTTCGAGCCGGATAACGACTATCTCATGAAAACAGCCCTCTTTCTTGGTGAACTGCTTGAGAACTCGGATGTCTGAACATAATGGAGTGCGCAGGCTTCTAAATCTGTTGCCTGAAACGGAGTAATAATGTACCTTACGCAAATGCTTAAACACATACATATACTGCTGATTGCCGCTGTTTTCATCCTTGCTTCCTGCTCCGACAAAAATGGGGATGAGGACGCCGTGCAGGCTCCCCCTTCAAAGACGATAATGACCATCAACGGTGAAGAGGTTACCGACCGCCAGTTCTACAACTACACCTACTTCACCCGCAGGGAGATAGACCCTCTCAAGGTAAACAATGAGGAGATCAGTCAGAAACTTCTGCGTGACTTCACAGAGCACCGCCTGCTGCTCCAGGAGGCTGGAAGGCTGGGTATCATCCTTGACCCCGAGCGCAAGGCGGAGGTCGATGAGTATATTGAGAAGATGAGTAGCGGTCTCATAGAGCAGGGATACGATAATGAAACCGCCGCAGAAATTCAGGAGAAGCTCGTTGTGGTAACAGAGGAGGCTCTGGTTGTACAAAAGCTTCTGGATACCATAACAAACCCCTCCATAAACATAACCGAACAGGAGCTTAAGGAATACTTCGAGATGAAGAAGGAGAACCTTGAGCCGAAGACCCTCGCCCATGTTATGCACATCCTCGTCCACGATGAGGAGACTGCAGAACAGGCGGTCGGGGAACTTAAGAAGGGCGTCCCTTTTTCAGAGGTTGCAGAGAAGCACTCCGTCTCCCACGAAAAGGTGAACGGCGGCAACCTCGGATTCATAGATGCAGACGATTACCCCGATGTCTTCAAGGAAGCCTTCAAGCTCAAGAAGGGCCAGACCAGCGGGATTGTGCAGTCTGAATACGGCTACCACATCTTCAAGGTTCTTGAATACATGAAAACAGGAAAGATTAAGTTTGACGACATGAAGGCGGAGCTGTACGCTGAGCTCTACGCCATAAAACAGGAAGAAAGCATAAGGAACTATATCGATGAGATCTATAAGAAAGCAGACATTACTGTTATTAGCACTCCTGATCTTCAGCCTGAGCAGCCACTCACAGGCGCAGATAGTCAATAAGGTCCTCGCCGTTGTCGGCGACAAGGTAATTACGGACTATCAGGTACTCTCCTTCAACCCCTCGAAGGTAAAGGAGATATACGCCATTGAGGACAAAGCGGCACGCAACAAGGCTCTCAAGGAGTATAAGACCAAAACCCTCGATTTCCTCGTTGAACAGTACACGATGGTTATCGCTGCTGAAAGCGAGGGTATCCGTGTGAGCGACGAAGAAGTAGACCGTGCCGTTGAAGAGGTTCTCGAGAATAACGATCTCACCCTCGAAGAGCTGGAACAGGTTCTAAAGAATGAAAACCAGACCCTTAAGGGCTATAAATGGCAGATCAAAATGGACATCCTTAAGTCACGTATCAGAAGCAAGGTTCTGGGGCCGAAGGTTGTTGTCACCAAAACCGATGTTAACCAGTATATCCTTGGACATCAGGAGGAATTCGACCTCACAGACCAGTACGAGCTCCGTATGCTCCGTGTTGAGAGTGAAGATGCGCTCAACAGGGCGATGGCGCAGTACGAGGAAACTGATGATTTCCCCGGTGTTGTGAAAGAGTTCTCCGGCGATGACGAGGGTGGCTACCTCGGATGGTTCGAATACTCCGCACTCGATCCCTCGCTACAGAATATCCTCAACGAGAAACGTGAAGGGGATATAACCGAAACGGTTAAAAGCCCCGGCGATTACAGGGTTTTCTACATTCAAGGCTACAAGGATAAGCTTGAGGGAACCGATGAGATACGTGACCAGGTAACTGATAAGATTGCCGGAAAGCGCATCGGCAAGCTTTATGAGAAGTGGCTGGCTGAATCGAAGGAAAAGATACTCATAAGGTATATCCGGTAAATGCGTCTCGACAAATTCCTTAAATCAGTAAACCTTATAAAGAGAAGAACCGTCGCCAACGAGGCGGCGGACGAGGGCTTTGTTCTTATTAACGGAAGGAAGGCAAAGCCCTCTTCCACGGTGAAGGAGGATGATATCCTCGAGCTTGATATGTGGAACTACTACAAGAAGGTTCGAGTTATCCAGCTCCCCGGCCGAAGGAACGTCTCCAAAAAGGATACGGCTCTTTATATCGAACAGCTTGAATACAATGCAAAATCCCCTGCGGACATCATCGAGCTGGACGAGGAGGAGTAGCTATATCTTGAGGTAGCTGGCGATTCCGGCGTACCTTGTGATCCTCTCATCAATAAAGCTCAGCCATCTTTCCGGTACAGCCCCTACTCCGTAAACCGCACCGGCAACAGCCCCCGCAACAGCACCCAGCGTATCAGAATCACCCCCGAGATTAACAGACTTGAGAACAGCCTCCTCGAATGAAGAGGACTCAATGTTGATCCAAAGGGCGTTCCCGAGAGTGTTAACGCAGTAACCGGAGCTGTCATAAGCTTCGGGCGGAACAAATATATCCTCCAGATCCCCTATCATATGGCGGTAGACAACCTCCATCTCACCCAGTGCATCTCTGAGACTTGAGCCGTAGATAAGCCTTTTGAGGATAAGGTTATATATAACATTGGTAAACTTCGCCACCGGATGGGCATGGGTCACAGAACACGAAAGACCGGAGGCATCGATGAGCGAAGCATCGCTTCTGCGCAGATAGGCTGCCGTAAGAACGCTTGAGCGCATGAGGCTTCCGTTCCCGTTGGATTCCCTGTCTTTTCGGGGCTCTCCACTCTGAACAGCCTCTCTCGTAACCCTTCCCGCATCGATAACATCGCCTGCCGGAGTGTATGCCCCCTCCATAAGCCATTTTCGGTAATGCTTAAGTTCGTTGGCGGGATCCGCATTCCCACCCGTTTCGTGGAGGGACTCTGCGAGGGCTATGAGCAGGGATGTATCATCGGTCCAGTCACCGGCATCGAGACCGAAGAACCCGCCGCCGGATATTTCGTTTATTATGTTCCCTTCCAGAACCAGAGGCCTCACGGGGCTTATCCTCCCCTCGTCCCCCATGAGCGAGACTCCGAGCATGTCGCCGATTATGTTTCCGGCTATCATCCCCGATACCCTATCACGGGTATCCTCCTCAAGATCGGTCATACTACCGAGGCTCGCGGGGGAATGCAGACAGTCCGAGACGTTCTCGAAGTTCTCTTCCATCAGATAACCCTTATCTTACCCTCTTCGGTCCGTATCCTTTTTCCGCTCAGAAGTATCTCCGCAGGTCGGATACCTGTATAAAGCGGCGTGTCTGTAACCGTGCAGTATTCCGCCAGGTGCCCGAAGACCGGTGCGGTCTCGGCTATGATACATTTCTTATCCGTCATTGTGTGCATAAGTGGGAGAGGAACTGTTCGCACTGCGGCGGCCTCGCCGGGCACATCCGCTTCCATATCCCTGTGGAAGAAAGAGAGGGGGGAAAACTCGCCTGTCTGCTTGGCCAGATACGCCTCCATAATCTCTGGGGAGCGCTCAAGGTCCTTTTCGTATATCTCATAGGGGGTCAGCTGGGACGAGCATCTCCCGTTCTGCCACTTCTTAAAGGAAAGGGTAATGGGTATATTGCCGTAGTATTCATCCTTGCGGAAGTTGTTCAGCTCCTCGATATCAAAGAGGAAGACATCCTCCCGCCTTTTGAGTATTCTTCCTTCGGTCAGCTCTTCGCCGAAGATGAGTAAAGCTTCACGAACAGCGTGGTTCAGGGTGTATGCTGCCTTAAAGGCCTCGTCACGCAAACCGAGGTATCTTTGCAGTTCATCCAGTTCCACCTGCATCCTTTTCTTCTTTATCCTCATGCGCTTTGCCATGGAGAATTCGGAGAAGAGCTCATCAAAACCAGTCCGCTCAAAGCTTATGCCCGGATACTCATTCTCCTCTAATATAGGGTCAATGAATGGTGCGGCTTTAAAGCTCTCCTCCAGTACGGATGCATTTCTTGTCTTATATGCAAACCGCATGGCGGTCTCCATGGAGCCTGTGTGAGAAAGCATACGGGTGAACCCCTGCCAGAGCTTGAGCTGTACCATCTGAAAGGCCATAGCAGTAAGCGCCAGCAGTTCGGTGAACTCATCTTCAAAGATGTCCTGATGGGAGATTTCTCCCGCCATATTCTTAAGTTCATCGATGGTCTCTGCCACCTCGTCCTCTTTTATGCCGAAGAAGGAGAGCTTCGGAGGGTGGAAGTTAGTCTTGTTCTTTTTGAGGTACACCCATGGAGCGTAGTTGTAGAAATAGAAATCCGTGGTCGTCTCGAGGGTGGAGGTAACGCTCTCCACGTTTGCCATATTCGTGTACGGCTTGTTGAATATCAGCTTAAGTGAGGGTGTGGTGTTCTTGATATTTGCACTCATGAACAGGGGATTAAAAAGGCTCGGAACCCTCTTTGCGGCAGAGGCGGCAAAGCCGGAGAACGTCTCGGGGAATATTGCGGAAAGGGACCCCCTGCTGTAAAGGGTCTTCTCCGGCACAACAGCCTCCCTCGAGAGCGTATACTCCACAGCGGAGAGTGCGTTAATCGGCTCCCTGCTTCTGCTGTCCAGCTTTCTGGGGGGTTCGGGGATCTCTTCCGCAAAGAACACACGGAAGACCGTCTCGTCTGTCTGGGCGATGCCGATGCGCATCTGTTTACCCAGATTCCGCTCCACGCTAGCGGCGGTTTCGGAAACCTTAACAAGGTTCCGCTCATTGAGGGGGAACTTTATCTTCGCCCGGATAAAATCCTTGTACACACCTTTGAGTATGACCGCCTCAAAGCCCCTCATCTTAAGGGTCATAAAACCGGGGTTACCGTTATAAACCGTCTCCGCCTCGATTATCCCTTCGGGTTCTGAGGGGAGCACAACCTTTTGGCCGAAGACCTCTGTTTCGTAGCCTTCGTCCGCCGTATCCAGAGTTTTTATACCTGCTGATTCGAGTTCTTTTATTATATCCATGGGCGCATTATCGGGCAGGAAGGCGGTTTTGGTCAACAGAATTGTTCCCTGACCCGTTTAGTAAAATCAGATCATGAAAGTAGTTGCAACCCCTGCTTTCAAAACGTTATATTACCCACGAGGAGTATTATATGAATGTCATGATCTTTAATGCAAGCCCCCGCCCCGGGGGGAACTCCGACTGGCTCTCAGATGAGCTTGTCAAAAAATACAATACCGAGGAACTAAAGTATTACCAGCTAAGGGAACTCAACTTCGGAAACTGCCACGGCTGCACAAACTGCAAAACCGGCGACGGCTTCTGCGAGGTGGAGGACGATCTTAAACCGGTATTTCAGGAGATCCTTGACAGCGATCTGATAGTATTCATATCCCCAAACTACTACGCCCAGATAACTGGCCTTGGCAAAACGTTTCTGGACAGATGGGCATGCCTGCGCAAGAGGAAGGGCATACCCCAGTTTCGCCCCGAACAGAAGATGTTCTTCATAATGCCCCAGGGCTCGAGCAACCGGAGCCATGGCGAACCTGCCAACGAGTGGGCTAAGAGGCTTTTTACCATGTTCGGGTTGAAATACTACGGTATGGTTATCCCCGGATGCGCCTCCCAGAGCAGGGACGGTATCCGGCTTAAGCTGGACGACATAAAGATGTCGCTAAACATGTTTCCTTAATACGCCGGCACGGTTTGATTGCTTATCCGGCATAGATATATCCATTAAACAATTCGGAGGTAGAGATGAGCTATTCCTACAAGGATCTCGGTCTGGTAAACACCAGAGAGATGTTCAAAGAGGCTATGGAGGGCAAATACGCCATTCCCGCCTACAACTTCAACAACCTTGAGCAGATCCAGGCTATTATAACCGCCTGTGTTAAAACAAAGTCACCTGTTATCCTGCAGGTTTCAAAGGGTGCCAGGGAGTATGCAAACGCAACTATCCTCCGCCATATGGCCATGGGTGCTGTGGAATTTGCCGAAGAGCTTGGTTACAAGGTTCCCATCGCGCTCCACCTTGACCACGGCGACACCTTTGAGGTCTGCAAAAGCTGTGTGGATTCAGGTTTCTCCTCCGTTATGATAGACGGCTCCCACCACTCCTTCGAAGAGAATATCGAGCTCACCAAGAAGGTTGTGGAGTATGCCCACAAATATGATGTGACCGTTGAAGGCGAGCTCGGCGTCCTTGCGGGAATAGAGGATGATGTTGTGGCCGAGAAATCCAACTACACAAACCCTGACGAGGTTGAGGAATTCGTCCAGAAAACCGGCGTTGATTCCCTCGCAATCTCCATCGGAACATCCCACGGTGCATATAAATTCAAGATCAAAGAGGGCGAAGAGATTCCCCCTCTGCGTTTCGATATATTAGAGGAGTGCGAGAGAAGGCTCCCCGGTTTCCCCATCGTTCTCCACGGCGCATCCTCTGTTATGCCGAAATACGTTGACGCTATTAACAAGTACGGCGGCAAGCTGGACGGCGCAGTGGGAATCCCCGAGGAACAGCTCAGGAAGGCGGCAGCAAGCGCTGTCTGCAAGATCAACATCGATTCCGACGGCCGCCTCGCTTTCACAGCCAAGGTTCGTGAAACCCTCTGGAACAAACCGGATGAGTTCGACCCCAGAAAATACCTCGGCCCCGCGAGAAGCGAACTGGTAGAGCTTTACAAGCACAAATGCGAGAAGGTTCTCGGCTCCGCCGGCAGAGCCTGAAAGATAAAATAAATACCCGGGGGAGCTAATGCTCCCCTTTTTTGTTGCATCCCTGTAAGACGCCGTAACATCCATCCCATTGATACAAAATATCTTTCAATGATTTTATGAAAACCGCTTGACATGAACCGGCTCAAGTCATATTGTTATGATTGGCACTCGACATAAAGGAGTGCTAACAGCATAGAGAGCAAAGGGAAAAACGATATAAACCTTGGCAGAAAAAACATAAAAGGGGTCGGTTTTAATGAGCTTCCTTAACGAAAGGGAAGAATCGGTACTCAAAACAATTATCGAAGAATACGTTAAAACAAGCGAACCTGTGGGCTCCAGATACATATCAAAGAGCGGCCCTCTCCGTCTTAGTGCGGCCACTATACGAAACATCATGAGCGACCTTGAGGAAAAAGGGCTCATCGAACAGCCACACACCTCCGCAGGGCGTGTACCCTCCGATTCCGGCTACAGATATTACATCGACAAGCTCGTAACCTTCGGCTCCATCGAGGACGATCTGGTCGAAAACTTTATGGATAGAAACGCTCCCTCAAGCGTAAACGATTTCTTCAAGGGTGTGAGCCAGAAGATGAGCAAGCTCACAAACTCCATCGGCTTCGTCGTTACCCCCAAGCTAAACACCATGCACCTCAAGCATATAGAGTTTCTCCCCTTCAACCCCACCACGGTTATTGCAATCATAGTAACCAAAAGCGGGATAGTGCACAACGTTCTGCTGGATATGGAAAAGCCGGTGGATCCTTCCGCCCTTGTCCGTGCAAGCAACTACCTTAACGAGCATTTCCAGAACAAATCGCTCCAGGAAGTTCGCCTGCACATATTAGATGACATGCGGGAGAAGAAGGAGAAGATGGATAACCTCTTCACCAACATCTACGACATCGGCAACCGTATATTTAGCAACGAGGATTTCGGTACGGAGATATACGTTGAAGGTACATCAAACGTTCTCGGGATGCCTGAGTTTACGGATGTCAAGAAGCTCAAAGAGCTCTACAGCATCTTTGAGGAGAAGCATTTCTTCGGCGAACTGCTGGACAGATGCACCAGAGAGAAGGGTGTGCAGATCTTCGTCGGCTCCGAGATAGGCAAAGAGGAGATAGCCGAGATGGGGCTCGTCTCCAACTCATACACCAGAGGGGGGCAGATAGTCGGCTCCCTCGGAATAATTGGCCCCAAAAGAATGAGCTACCCGAAGGTTGTTTCCGTGGTGGACTACACCTCGGTACTCATAACTAAAATGTTGGAAAAACTTTCTGAATAATAGATTTTTGCGAGGTACGGATGAGCGACAGAAGGATTGATGAAACCATCGATGACAACTATGAAACCCCCGAGGAACAGACCGAAGGGGAGAAGGATGAACTCACTGAGCTGAAAGAGAAGATTGAAAATCTCGAATCGGATATCAAAGAGACGAAGAACAGTGAGCTTCGGGCCTATGCGGAGCTTGATAACTTCCGCAAGCGCACAGCCAAAGAGATGGAGGACAGAACCAAGTACGCCGGCACCAAGATTATGGAGAGCCTGCTGCCTGTTATGGACCATCTTGAGATGGCGCTCCAGCATGGTGATCCCAAGGATAAAAACCCCCTCCGTGAAGGTGTGGAGCTTACCCTTAAGCAGATGAAGGAGGCGCTCGCAAAGCACGGACTTGAGCAGATTAAGCTTAAGGAAGGTGATGAATTCGATCCCAATTTCCACGAAGCAATGATGCTTGATGATACAGATGAGTATCCTCCCAACACGGTGACACTCATCATGCAGAAGGGATACACCCTCAACGGCAGGGTTATAAGACCTGTAAAAGTTAAAGTTAACAAGAAATAATTAAGGAATAGAAGGAGGACATTTTATGGGTAAAGTAATAGGAATCGACCTCGGAACAACAAACTCTGTGGTCTGCTTTATGGAAGGGGGACAGCCCAAGGTTATCCCCAACTCAGAAGGAACAAACACAACACCCTCTGTTGTGGCATTCACTGACAACGACAGGCTTGTGGGACAGCTTGCCAAAAGACAGGCTATCACAAACCCTGAGAACACAATCTTCAGTATTAAAAGACTCATCGGCCGTAAGGCGGATGCACCCGTAGTGGAGAAGGCCAAAAAGGTTCTCCCCTACAATATAGTGCCCTCGGATAATAACGACGCATGGGTATCCGTTAAGGACAAGAAGTTCGCTCCCCCGGAAATCTCTGCAATGATTCTGCAGAAGCTTAAATCCACAGCGGAGGACTACCTAGGCGAAACCGTTACCGATGCGGTAATCACCGTTCCCGCATACTTCAACGACGCCCAGCGTCAGGCCACCAAGGACGCAGGAAAGATCGCCGGACTCAACGTTCAGCGAATCATAAACGAGCCCACTGCGGCTGCCCTCGCCTACGGTCTTGACAAGAAGAACGATGAGAAGATCGCTGTTTACGACCTCGGCGGCGGTACCTTCGATATCTCCATACTCGAGCTCGGCGACGGCGTATTCGAGGTTAAGTCCACCAACGGCGACACATACCTCGGCGGTGACGACTTCGATATGAGGATCGTTGACTTCCTCCTTGAGGAGTTCAAGAAGGAAAACGGTATGGACCTCAGCGCAGACAAGATGGCTCTCCAGCGTCTTAAGGAAGCTGCGGAGAAAGCTAAGCATGAGCTCTCCTCATCCCTCGAAACGGAGATCAACCTCCCCTTCATCACCGCAGACAACACAGGTCCCAAGCACCTTGTGGTCAAGCTCTCCAGAAGCAAGCTTGAGTTACTCGTGGGCGATCTCGTGGAGAAGACCCTCGAACCCTGCCGCAAGGCGCTCCAGGATGCGGGTTCAAAATCATCCGATATCAACGAGGTTATCCTCGTCGGCGGTATGACAAGGATGCCTCTCGTACAGAAGAAGGTGGAAGAGTTCTTCGGAAAGGCTCCCCATAAAGGTATCAACCCCGATGAGGTTGTGGCCATAGGTGCTGCTATCCAGGGTGCGGTTCTCAGCGGAGATGTTAAGGACGTACTTCTCCTCGATGTAACACCCCTTTCACTCGGTATCGAGACCCTCGGCGGCGTGATGACAAAGATCATCCCCAGAAACACTACTATCCCCACACGCAAGAGCCAGGTCTTCACCACAGCGGCGGACAACCAGACCTCCGTTACCATCAGCGTATTCCAGGGTGAGCGTGAGATGGCGGCGGACAACAAGTCCATCGGCCGCTTCGACCTCGTGGGAATCCCCTCTGCACCCAGAGGAATGCCCCAGATCGAGGTAACCTTTGACCTAGACGCAAACGGTATCCTCAACGTTTCCGCCAAGGATCAGGGAACGGGCAAAGAGCAGAGCATCCAGATTACTCCCAGCTCCGGTCTCAACGAAGATGAGATCGATCAGATGGTTAAGGATGCAGAAGCAAACGCAGACACCGACAAGAAGAAGAAGGAGCTTGCCGAGATCCGCAATCAGGCGGATACCCTTGTGTACTCCACCGAGAAGTCACTCTCCGAGCACGGCGAAAAGCTGGATGACGAAACCAAAGGAAACATCCAGACAGCCCTTGATGAGCTGAAAGAAGTTAAGGACGGCGAGGATGCCGACAAGATCAAAGAAGCTGTGGAGAAGCTCACCAACGCATCCCACAAGCTTGCAGAGATCCTCTATCAGCAGTCTCAGGCTGAGAATGCCGGAGCAGAAGCGGGTGCACAGCAGGAAGAGCCCGGTGCAGAACAGGCTGATGCAGGCCAGGATGAAGATGTAGTTGATGCAGACTACGAAGAAGTTAAGGACGAAGACAAGAAGTAATTGTCCATACAGTTATAACAGGGGGGAGGCTTTCTCCCCCTTTTTTTGCTTGAAAGTTAAGCTGATTTCTGTAATTTTGTCCAGATTGAGTCCAAAAATAAGGGAGTTGAACCTTGTCCAAGGATTATTACGAGATTCTGGGGGTTAACAAAAACGCCTCCGATGCAGAGATAAAGAAGGCCTACCGCAAGCTAGCCATGCAGTATCACCCCGACAGAAACCCCGGGGATGAGGAGGCCGAAAACAAGTTCCGTGAGATGAGCGAAGCCTATGAGGTGCTGAGCGATCCCCAAAAACGGGCGCAGTTCGATCAGTACGGCAGAGTCTTCGACAACAACGGATTCGGCGGTGGCGGCGGTGCTAGTGGTGCCGGCGGATACGATGCGGAAACGATCTTCGAGGAGTTCTTCGGCGATGTTTTCGGCGATTTTTTCGGCTCCGCCGGACGTTCCAGAAGCAGGAAACGCCCCACCAGAGGGAGCGACATCAAGCTTACCCAGGAGATCGAGTTCGAAGAGGCCGTTTTCGGTACCAACGTTGAGGTATCCGTACCCCGGGTGGTGAACTGCCACCGATGCGGTGGAACCGGAGCAGAGCCGGACGGCATGGAAACCTGCGACCGATGTGGAGGTGCAGGAACCATACAGAACCGTCAAGGGTTCTTCGCCATATCCCAAACCTGCCCCACATGCAGCGGTACAGGCCAGAAGATCAAGGATGTCTGCCGTGAATGCCGTGGTGACGGAGCAAAGCGTCAGCATAAGAAGCTCAGCGTGAAGATCCCCGCAGGCATTGAGGACGGCATGACTATCCGCATCACCGGCGAAGGTAACGAGGGGCAGCACGGCGGACCAAGCGGCGATCTCTTCCTCGTGGTTAAGGTTAAGCCCCATAAGCTTTTCCAGAGAAAGGGGCGTGATATCTTCCTTGAGCTACCCATATCCTTTACCGATGCAATCCTCGGCAAGGAGCTGGAGATACCCACCCTTGAGGAGAAAGAGAACATCAAGATCAAGGCTGGTTCACAGCCCGGCGACCGCATAACCCTCAAAGGGAAAGGGGTTCCCGATGTTCAGGGCTACGGCATAGGCAACATGTACGTTGATCTTAAGGTGGTTCTCCCCACAAAGCTCACCAAGGATCAGAAGATACTACTTGAGAAATTCGACGAGGAGACCTCCGAGGAAACCTACAAATCGGAGAAATCGATCTGGGACAGAATGAAGCAGTTTTTCAGCTGAAAACTATATAGTTCAGAAACAAAGAGGGGAACCCGAACAGGTTCCCCTTTTTTTATGCACCATCCGGCGAACCGAAGACCCACCGGAAACCCTTCTTGATATCCTCTAATATCATATAAAGCGCAGGCACAAGCCCAAGGATAATACCCGTTGCAAAAACTATACCGAAGCCGAGGGAAAGGGCCATAGGTATAAGGAACCTTGCCTGTAGTGATGTTTCGAATATCATCGGAAGCAGCCCGAAAAAGGTTGTAAGCGTTGTAAGCATAATCGGGCGGAAACGTGAGATCGCCGCATTCACAATGGCGGAATAAGGCGTTGAGCCCTCCCTCACCTGCCGGTTCGCAAAATCTATAAGTACAAGGGAATCGTTCACCACAACACCGGATAGAGCAACTATTCCGAACACACTGGTAAGGCTCATGCTGTAGCCCATAATAAGATGCCCCGCCACAGCCCCCACCATGCCGAATGGTATGCTTATCATGATGATAATTGGCTGGAAATAGCTTCTGAATGGTATGGCAAGGAGTGCATAGACGATTATCATCGCCAGAATCATACCCTTGCCGAGTGCCTGAAAGCTCTCCTGCCGGCTCTCCTGTTTACCGGAGAAGCCGTAGCTGAGTCCGGGATACTTATCCATAAGCGCAGGTAGAGCATCCTGTGTTATCTTTGCCATAACCTGCGGCGTCTGGTTTTCGGGAGTGACCTCCGCCGTAACGGAGTTAACCCGCCTGCCGTCACGCCGCTTGATGCTCGTATACGCCCTTCCCCGCTCCATATCGACAATATTCTTCAGCGGAACAAAGGTTCCCGAGGGTGACTTTATGAGCATCTCCTCAAGGTAATACTCGCTCTCCCGCTCCTTCTCCGGAAGACGGACATAGACATCCACCTCGTTCTTCCCGCGAAGCTGGGTTATCGCCTCATAGCCGAAATAGGCGTAGCGTATCTCTCTTGCCACCGACTGCGGCGTAAAGCCGAGGCGGTAGCCCTCATCGGTGAGCTTGAAGTCTATCTGCTCCTTACCGTTGGCAAAGCCGTCATCAATATCCGAAACAATGGGGAAGAAGCTAAGCCCATCGGCAAGCTCTGCGCTGGCCGCCTCCAGTATATTCACATCCCTGTGCCGCAGTTCCACCGTGAGTGCTGCGCCGGAACCGGGCCCACCCATGTTCGACTTAAACTGCATGGTTTCAAGCCCCGGTATATCCCCCGTAGCCTTGCGCCATCTCTTTATGAATTCAGATGTGGAGATCTTCCTCTCATCGGGGGGTGTCATCTCCACCATGGTCCAAGTGGTGTTCCCCTGGGTTAGTGAGAGAATGCCCTTAACCTGACCCTCTCGCCCTACCTCTGAGATAACCTTCTCTGCCGAATCCATCATTTTCTGATAAACGGCCTGTGTTTCATTGAAGGGAACTCCGTAAGGGAGGGTTGCAGAGGCGTAGGCGTAATCAGACTCTATTCTTGGAAATAGGGAGAAGCCCATCCTTCCGGTCTTCACATAGAAGAAGGTAACCACAAGAATGACAGATGCAAGAACTATGCTCACGTACCTGTATCGCAGAACGATCTTAAGGGATGGTCCGTACACATTCTTAACCAGCGAGCTGAAACCGTTGCTAAACGAGGTCTGCCTGTCCGCCAGCCACTGCATAGGCCGGCTGCAGAAGGATTCTCTCTGATGGGCAAGGTGTGCGGGAAGTATGAAAAGTGCCTCGATGAGTGATATGGCAAAAACAGACACAACCACTATCGGTATATACATGAATATCTTACCCATAATGCCGGGGACAAAGTACATCGGCATGAAGGTGACCATGTTTGTGATAACGCTGAATGTTACGGGCATGGCTATCTCACGCGCACCCAGCACCGCCGCCTCCCGGAAGGAATAGCCCTTCTGCCGGTAACTATAGACGTTCTCCCCAACCACGATGGTATCATCCACAACGATACCGAGGGAGACGATGAAGGCGAAGAGGGAGACCATGTTGATACTCGCCCCCATGGAGGGGAGTATGAGCAGGGAGCCTATAAATGAGACAGGGATGCCGAGGGTTACCCAGAAAGCAAGCCTCGCCTCGAGGAAGAGCCCGAGAAGGATAAATACAAGGATAAGTCCCATATAACCGTTCTTGAGGAGCAGATCCACACGCTGCTTGAATATGATGGAACGGTCGTTCATAAGGTCTATATTCAGCCCCCCGGGGAGGGTCTGCCTGAACTCCTCAACGACCTCCTTAACAGCATCGGATACCTCGATGGGGGTCTGGTTCCCTATGCGGTATACCTCAATGGAAATAGAGGGCATTCCGTTATAGCGGTACTGCATGTCGTATTCACTGAAACTGTCATCAATATCCGCTATCTCGCCAAGGGTAAGGACACTGCCGTCTGCACCGGAGATAATGGGTATCTCGGCGAATTCATCCCCGTAGTCACGCCGTTCCTGCATACGCACCAGAACCTCACCGGAGGAGGTGTCGATGCTGCCTGCGGGTAAATCTATGGATGCGTTCTGTATCTTCTGCCCTATCTGGGCGATGGTTAGCCCATAGGTTTTTAGCTTTTCCGAAGGGATCTCAATCTTCACCTGAAAGGCCTTTTCACCCTCAAGCTCAACCTGGGTTATGCCGTCGGACTGCAGAAGGCTGTCCTTGATCATCTCCGCCGTTTCACGCAGAACCATATCGCTCTGCTCGCCGTAGATAACAACGCTGACAACCTCACGCTTTCGGGAGCGTATGATAACGCTGGGCTCATTGGCATCCTCGGGGAAGGATGTTATCCGGTCCACCTCGTTCTTTATATCCGTTGAGAGCTGGTCCAGATCCGTACCCTTAACAGCCTCGACATCAACACGCCCGCTCCCTTCGCTGGCTGTGGAGGTTACCTCATCTATGCCGTCGATACCCTGTATAGCTTCCTCAACGGGGAGTATGATGCCCTTCTCCACCTCTTCGGGGCTTGCACCGGGATAACCTACGGTTACGGTTACACGGTCTATCTCAAACTCGGGGAAGACCTCCTGTTTGATATCGAAGCCGACTATAATTCCGCCCACAAGGAGGAAGAGCATGACAAGGTTCGCCGCAACGGAGTTTCCGGCCATCCATGCTATGGGGCCTTTCTTGATCCCGTTATTCGGCATTTTCTCTTCCCTTTCCTTTCTTCTGAGGCGCCTGAGTGCTCTCCCCTTCAAACATAAGGGGCATTCCATGCACAGGAGAGGCCACACGTGAGGTTATTATCCGCTCCCCCTCATCGAAGGTGTTTCTGGCGTAAACCCACTCGGGATCCTTCCAGATAATATCCAGCTCTCGTATATCCAGCGTGTTATCGGGCATTGCTATGTATACCTTGCTGTTGTCAACAACGAGCCTGCGGGGAATCTTGACTGAATTAACAAGCTCCCTCCCCTCTATCTCCGCCTTTATGTGGCTTCCGGCAAGGAGTGGTGGCCTGCCGCTGTCAAGCCCCATGGGGTCTTCCACGGCGATGAGAAGCCTTGCCATAAGGCCGTCCGACTCCAGTTCGCTGAGTAGCTTAACTATCCGTCCTTCATAGTTCGCCTTTGTATTCGTTCCGGTCAGGCGAATGTTAACATGGGCATCGGGTATATCGAACCAGTCGAGCCTGTCCAGAGGTATGGAGACCTCCGCCCAGAACTCATCGGTTCCCGCCAGAGAGGCGACAGCTGTGGAAGCTGAAACCTGAGAGCCTACCTCTGTACTCTCTTCCAGCACGACAGCGTTAAATGGAACATTCACCCTTGTGCGGGAAAGGTTTAGCTTCGCTTTGGCAAGATCCGCCTCGGCATTTTCCACTGCGGCCTTTGCCTGTTTAAGCTGGGGCTCCCTTAGTGCGAGGGGTGATCTTTCAGCCGGACCCGTCTCCTCTTTGAGAAGCTCCCACTCCTCTTGGGCGATCTTCTGACGCCCCATCTCTATCTCGAGATCCGCCTGAGCCTTTCGCAACGCTATCTCCGCCTTCTGCACCTCTAGCTTATAGTCTGTATCATCGATAACAGCGAGTACCTCACCCTTCTTGAGGGTTCCGCCGGGCTTAAGTGACGGGTTGACCCATTCGACCCTTCCGCTCACACGGGGGGAGAGGTTCAGTTTACGGGCGGGCTTCACAGTACCGTACCCGTTGATCATAACCTTCACATCCGATGCAATAACAGGGCTTGCCTCCACAAGGGTCTTCATCTTCTGGGGGGGACGCTTCTTCGCCACGGGTTTATTGGTAACCAGAAAACGAACCGTAAGAAAGCCTCCGACGATAAGAGCCGCTATTATTCCAATGGCAAGCAACCGCTGGAGAATGGAACGTTTCGGTACAGGTGTGTCTCCGGATATCTTTGCCTCTTCTGTATAATTCTTACTGCTCATCTTTGTCCGCCCCGTTTTCGTCATTTATATATTCTTTGTCCCACCGGCAACCAAGTGCCTTGTACAGGTTAATTCTCGCTTTTATCACATCCGCTCTGGTGCTCACCTGATCCTGCAGATAGCCGATCATATTCAGTTCCTCGTTAAGCACAGGGAGGAAGTTGCCCGCTCCGTTGATGTACTGCCTTCTCGCCTCACGCATTGTATTGCTTGATAGCTCTATCCGCCTCTGGAGCGTCTCGAGGGATTCACGATAGCGCCTCTCGTTTATGAGGGCATCCTCCACCTCTTTATATGCTGTGACAACAGCTTTGCGATAGCTCGCTATACGCTCCTCCGCCGCCGCTTCAGCCCTTAGCACCTCCGCTTTGCGCCTTCCACCGTCAAAGATCGGTCCTGCAAGATTTGCCGCAAGGTTAGCCACCCAGTTATCCATGATATCGGCAAGCTCCGCACCGTAGTATGAACCGGAGGCGGATATGCTCAGCTTCGGAAGCCTGTCCGCCCTGGCCGCTGTAACTGCCCATTCGGCAGACTTCAGCTTAAGCCCTGCGGAGCGAATATCAGGCCTTGCCGCCAGAAGCTCTGAAGGTATGCCTGCTTCAGGGGTTTCTGATATCTCTGGGAAGGAACTGCTTTTAATATCAAGCCCGGATGCACCTGCCCTGCCGAGAAGAAGGGCTATCTGGTTAAGATAGAGCCTCTCCTGGGCACGAAGGGGAACCAGCCTTGCGTTGATACCTTCGATGGTCTGTCTCTGCTGGTAAACATCCAGAGCGTCCGCCTGGGCATTCTCAAAACGTAGCTCGGCAAGCCTCAACAGCTTCTTGTTCAATTCCAGCTGATCCTCCATAACCGCAATCTGCCTCCTTACGGAGATAAGACTTACCCAGTTCTCTCCGATTTGGGCAGAGATGCTAAGCATCGCTCCCCTGAGATCCTCACGGCTGGCCTCATAGCTGAGTCCGGCTGACCTTTTCCCCGCCTCGACACGGTTCCAGATATCCACTTCGTAGCTCATGCTGAGGCCTATACGATATTCTTCGGAATTGGAATAGCCGCCGAGTTCGGTATCCCGCTCGGTGCGTGAAGCCTCCGCATTCCCTGTGACAGAGGGGTAAAGGTTCGCACCCGCCTTGACAGCGCTCTGCTTCGCCTGCTCGAGCCTTGCCCAATATTCAGCAAGGGTAAGATTTTCATCAAAGGCCTCTTCCATTAGCGAGTTCAGCTCTTCGCTCCCAAAGCTCTCCCACCAACCGAGCTCAAACTCCGGTGATTCACTGTACATAGAGTATCTCTCGGGAAGCTCTCCGCCGGGAAGTGTTTCCGCCGGATTTTTCACTCCGCAGGAAACGCTCAGAAAGAGGATAAAAAAGAGTAGGGGGTATATACCTGCTCCTCTCAGGGAGCGTTCTTTTGAACTTTCAATCATTCTCCACCTTAAATCACTTTAAATCATATCAAATGCAGGCAGATAAAACATGCCATCATACCTGTATATAACAAATACTATGCCTTTAAGGAAACCTCGATTCTCTAACTTTCAAGCACATACAAGCCTGCACATTCTGCCCGTATGTGCAGTATCTGCACAATTAACTCAGCTTTAGAGTAGAACGTGAAGGGTTATATGTTGTTCATGACAAAAAAAGCCCCTGCTCAGAAAACAGGGGCTTTTATCACTTTATATAAATTGGTTTTTAGAAATCGTGGAGGTCATCGCTGTCAAGGGGAAGGACATCTTCGGGATCGTCATCCTTCTTCTTGGCCTTCTTCGCCTCCTTCTTGGGAGCCTGCTGTTTCTTGCCACTACCACCTTTGCTCTCGAGCATCTTAGGCTTCTGCTTGGATGAGCCGCCGGTGTTAATCTGGTCCGCCTTAAGCTCAAGACCAACCATCTTCGCAATCTCTTCCACACTGCTTATCATTGAAACAGCCTGGGCATTAAGCTCCTCTGCGGCTGCGGCCGCTTCTTCACTTCCTGCGGCGTTCTGCTGGGTTATCTGATCGATGGAGCCCATGGCTACGGAGATCTGGTTCATGCCTTCGGTCTGCTCACGGATGGATACGGCGATCTCGCTTATAAGGTCGCTGGTCTTCTTTGTTTTATCAAGGATATCCTGGAACGCCTCGTTGGTGTCCTGTGCGATCTGGTTACCCTCTTTGATCTGCTCTATCGCCTGCTCGATAATGTCCGCTGTTTCCCTTGCAGCTGTGGCAGAACGCTGGGCAAGGTTCTTCACCTCATCGGCAACAACCGCGAAACCGAGGCCGTGCTCACCCGCTCTGGCCGCTTCAACTGCAGCATTGAGTGCGAGGAGGTTGGTCTGGAAGGCTATTTCATCGATGGTTTTGATGATCTTGGCGATCCTCTGGGATGCCTCGGTTATACCTTCCATGGACTTCATAAGGTTCTGAATCTTAACATTACCCTCGTTTGCGGACTGGTTGGAGCTCTTGGCAAGGATATCCGCTTCACGTGTGTTTTCGGAGTTCTGCTCGTTAACGGAGGTTGCCTCCTCTGTGGTGGCGTTAACCTCTTCCACACTGCTCGCCTGCTCACTGGCACCATCGGCAAGCTGGGATGAGGATGTGGATATCTCATCGGAAGCGGCCACAACCTGGGAGCTTGCATCAAATATCATCCTTACAGATGCAGTGATCGGCTTTGTGATACTCCTGATAATGAGGAGTGCGGCAATTATGCCGATGACAATAGCTGCAATAAGACCGTATATCATCACCTTTGAGGAGGTAGATAGGCTTGTCTGAACGTCACCTGCAAGACTGATAGTGTTTGTGAGCCCCGCCTCAGCGATGTTCTGGGATACACCAAGAACAATATTACCAGCATCTTCGAGGTGGACGGCTGTCTCACGGAAGGTTTTGTAGGCTTCCTGAAGTATCCTGATAGCGTCACCGTAGCTGTTGGCTGATTCAACAATCCGGTTGAGCCTCTCTATATCGGCGGCCTGTCTTGTGTATTTGCGGATCTCCTCTACCTTACCGTATGCTATCTGTAGATTATCAAGTGCTGAGCTGAGAAACTCGGGGTCCCTGTCCGCCTGGGCCTTGAAAACATCGATCCTTGCGGCGTTTCCAACATCGATAATGTCGTTGATAAGGGTTATCTTGGTAAGCCTTTCCGTGTTCTCGGCGGGTGTTGCTCCGCTATAATATTCCTTTTTTGCGCTCTCGTTCTGGTTAGTGAGAAAGTCGCCCGTATTCTTCATGTAGATAGCGGCATTGGTATCAAGCTGAATTCTGGCTTCATCAATGCTCTGGTTAACCTGGACCATCTCCTGCAGGTGTTCCTCGTACTTTTCAACTGCGTTCACTGCCTCACCAAGCTGTTCCTTAAGCTTAACAAGATTAGGATGCTTCTGAACCAGCTCCTCCCCCACAGCGATGAACTTGTGCACCTCTTTAAGGTAATCCCTTCCCTGCTTAAGGAACTCAGCCCTTGCAGTATAGTTGTAGCCTCTGATGCTATACATAGTCATAAGCGAGTTACGCTCAAGACCGTTGGACTGTTCCACCTCGGGCACATACTGCTGAGATAGCACATTCGAAATGTCCCGCGCATTGGTCATGTTCTTAACCGCAATCCCTCCAAGGATAAGTGAGATCACAATGAGTATCGTAAAGCCCATTGCAATCTTTACGGACAGAGTAAAGCCTTTCATTATACAGCCTCCGTAATAATTAAAAATTTTTGCCGCTTGTGTAATGTTAACAAGTCCGGCCAACTTGTATTCTTATTAGAGATAAACACCGAGAACATATCAGGCTGTTTTCTCTTCAAGCTCCTTCTCGAGCTCTTCCTTTCTCATGAGTAGATAGTTCTTTATAACCCTTTCTGTGGCTGGATCCGGATATGTTTCCACACCCAGCTTACACACCTTTTCACAGAATATATACTTAACCTTCCCTCTGAGGGAGATGTCGGTTCCGTCCTCAACGGGAAGTGAGAAGGTTATGGTTATATGGGAATAGCCCTGAACAGCGTTTTCATCGAGATTGAGTGAAAGCCCCCTGAGGGATACATCCTCGATGTAGCTCACAGCCTGCTTCCCCTCCACAGACAGCTTCGCCTTAAGGGTACTTTTTGGTTGGAGGCGGAAGATCTTCCTGCGGTCGAAGGGCTTTTTCATAACAACAAACCTGTCCAGAACAGCTGTACAACTGTTAAGATCAACCTCACGAACCTTCGCAGAGATCTGCTGAGGGAGAAGCTTGTGGGTAAAGCTTGTATAGCCTTCGTTGTTAAGGGCAACAGCCTGGTGCCTGTGCACTTTCATTACAACGCAGTCCTGACGAATCTCTGCAAACTCGGCAGCGTGGAAGATTCGCAGACCCTTATATGTGTTCATAAGCTTTGGGGGAGTATCCTGATTGCGGAGGAACTGGAAAAGCTCCATAGCTTCGGAGGACTTCTCCGCATAGTCCTCATAACTGGTATCATTTATCTTAACAAGGTCCAGCATAGAGAGGATTGTGTCCCTGTTCTGCTCCGGCTCTTCACCGGCGTTCTCAAGGAAGGAGGCGAGTATATCTGAAACGGAGGCAATAAAAGCAGGGGCGAAGCTTTTGCCGCTCTCCCCAAGTTTTTCAAGGGTCTTTGAATACACATCGGATGCACGAATACTGGAGGAATCAGCACTGTAAGTGCGATAAAAACTGCTGGCTGCATTGAGAACTGAACCATCGGGTTCCAGACCTGTGAGCTGTACGTATCTCTTGCGAAAGACTTCCTTAAACTCCGCCTCAGTCAACTTATAACTGCTAAGCATACTCTCTCCACCTTGTATCTTCTTTTCATCATTATATTAATATCCTTCCAAGGGTTTCAATATGCAAGGGTTTTTCAATAAAGCTAAACATATTGAATCATACACCCTTAAACACTCATAACCAACATCAATTGGGCGTTTCATCACTTGGAGACCAGCTCCATTAGTCTCTCCGGTATATCTCTGAGTGATTCCACATAATCCGCCGCTCCAAGCTCGACGGCGACCTTAGGCATACCGTAAACCACGCAGGACTGGCTGTCCTGGGCGACTGTCTTCGCACCCGAATTTTTCATCTTGAGAAGCCCCTTTGCACCATCGGAGCCCATCCCTGTGAGGATAGCACCCACGGCGTTGCTCCCCACATACTTTGAAACTGAGTTGAAAAGTACATCCACCGAAGGCCTGTGTCCGCTGACCTTCTTGCCTGTACCCACCTCAACGTAATATCTCCCGCCTGTTCTTTTAACAACCATATGGAGTTCTCCCGGAGCGATCAGAGCAGTGCCCACACCGACAATATCCCCATGCTTAGCCTCTCGTACCTCAATGCGGCAAAGGTCGTTCAGCCTTTCGGCAAAGGCGGCTGTGAAGTTCTGGGGCATGTGCTGTACGATAACTATCCCCGGCGAGTTTGGGGGGAGTACCGTAAGCACCTCCTGCAGGGCAACCGTTCCCCCCGTTGAAGCACCGATGGCGATAACCTTGTTTGTGGTTTCTCCGAGGGCGGTTGTTATCTCCTTCTTCGGCGTCTGCTTGATGGCGGCGATGGTTTTTTTAAGGTTTGAATGGGCAGCATTCTTAACCTTCTCAATGAGCTCCTTTTCCATCTCGCCGATGCCGTCGTATATGTGCATATGGGGCTTTGAGACAAAGTCCACAGCACCGGCATCCAGAGCATCAAGGGTAACCTTAGCACCCTTCTTCGTAAGGGAAGAAACCATTACAACGGGGGTCGGCATATGCTGCATTATCTTGCGCAGGAAGGTTATGCCGTCCATGCGGGGCATCTCCACATCCAGACAGATAACATCGGGCTTATGCTTTACGATCATATCCCTTGCTACGTATGGATCGGGTGCCGCCCCGATAACTTCTATGTGGCTGTCCTTGCTCAGAACATCCGTTATCATCGCCCTTGCGGTAGCGCTGTCGTCAACAACTAAAACTCTTATGGCCAAGTTCTTCTCCGAATTCTATTCAGCCTCGTCACGGCTGGTGTATTTAAGTTTGATACCCCCTGTACGGGAGTCCATAAGTATCCTTCTACCCTTGAAGCCGCCAAGATCGCTTGCAACAACCTTGATACCCTCCTTTGCAAGGTGGTCCTTGGCCACGGTTATATTCTTCTCGCCTATCATAAGGCCTTCATTTGTAAGCTTCTGGGGGCTTGCGCCGCCAAACAGTTTTGCAACGAGAACCATCCTGTTCGCCCCCTTCTTCTCCATGGACTCTATGAGTTTCTTTATACTGACATTGCCGTACTTCAAGCTCTTCAGCCCCTCACCGTTCCAGAGGGGGAGGAGGTAGTGGTTCATACCCGCAACCCGCTTAACGTTGTCGAAAAGACAGACCGCCACGCATGAGCCCAGAACTGTGCTTATATAAACCTCTTCATTGGTCACATGCAGTTGACCCGCATGGATGTAAATCTTTGGTCTTTTAGGATCAAGCCCTTTAGAACTCGTCAAAACCTTCTTCCTCATCAAAGAAAAATTCGTTCATGTCATCACCGTAGGCCATAGCCTTATCGGCATCCACGTTAGGTATATTTAAAACTATCTCCATACCGCTCTTCTTCATGGCGGACTCCACCCCACCCATAAGGAATGAGGTGAGCTCACGAACAAGGCATATCTCAAGGGTATTTCCGTTTACCTCAAGCCCGCCGGCGGTCTCCGCAGAGCATAGTGTGCAGGATCTCTCAGCATGCTCGTTGCTCAGGAAGGTTCCTGTGTAGTTCACAGTTACAGAGATACTCTCCCCGTCTCCTGCAAAACTTACCTTCACGCTCCCCCCCTCGTCTGCGGCATCGCCGATAACGTGGATAGCATTCGCCACAGCAAGGTAGACAAGCTCCTTATCCTGATAGAATTCACCGGATAGATTCTCCTCCCACTCCATGGAGATATTCTTCTCCATAAAGAGGAAGTGGAGAAACTCCTTAACCTGCTCCATCACAGCCGTTGGGCTGAGACTCCCGATATAAGGCACAATGGTTCCCGCCTCTATCTCTGCGGCTGTAATTATGTTGTTTACCTGGAAGTTAAGGCGTAACGACTCATAATACAGTGTACTCCCAATCCCCTTGGTCTCCTCACTGTCCGCATGGATGGAGAGGCTTTTAGACAGGTTCATCAGGCTCGATATGGGGTTGTTGAAGTTATTGCGGACGAGGGACATAAACTTGCTCTTGTTCTCCTCCGCCTTCATCAGCCTGTCGTTCATCTGCTCGAGCCTGCGCATCATATTCTTCATCTCTGTGGAGGAGCCTTCCCCCTCCTTGAGCCTTCTGGCAAGCTCACCCAGCAGTGTATCGTTGTCGAGGTCTCGGTAGTCCATGGGTACCCCCGTTATTTCTTTATGTATATCGAAGAAGCCGCCGGGCTGAGCCCGCAGTTCATCTTATGCAGGCTTTCCGAATGCCCCAGGAAGAAGAATCCCCCCGAAACAAGCTTTGAGGCAAGGCTCTGCACAACGTATCTTCTTGTCTCTTCATCAAAATATATCATCACATTCCTGCAGAAGATCAGGTCAAAGGTTTTATTAACTATGCCGTAATCTCCGTGTACAAGGTTGAAGGAACGAAAGAGGACCTTATCCTTAACCTCATCCGCAACACGGTAGATATCCTCGCCTCTTCTCTTGTTGAAGAACCTCTTAGCCCCCATCTCGGAGACGTTCTTGAGCTTTTCCCCCGTATACTCCCCCTTCATCGCCGATTTCAGGATCTTCTCGGAGATATCCGTGGCGAGTACCCTTATATTCCATGCGGAGGGGTTGGGGAGGTTCTGCATCAGGAATATAACCACGCTGTAGGGTTCCTCACCACTGGAGCAACCTGCAGACCACACCCTGAAACGCCTGTTCGTCTTTGTTCCGATGATCCTGGGGAGGGTCGCCTTAAGAAACTCCCACTGGGATCCTTCACGGAAGAAAGAGGTGACGTTCGTTGTAATCGCCGAGGTGAGCGTGAGGATCTCTGAGCCGGTATCATCTTCCACAACATAATCGTAGTATTCCGAAAATGTGCGCAGGTTAAGCTCCCGAAGCCTCTTGGAGAGCCTGCTTTTAACAAGCTGCCCCTTCTGCTCACCAAGCCTTATACCTACCCGGTCAAAGATGAGTTCACGGAAGTTTTCATACTCCCTTCGGCTGAGTTCAGGGCTCAATCTTCAGATCCCTGTCCAAAAGCTCACGCATGTGCTCAACATTCAGAATCAGAGATATTTCGCCGTTACCAAGGATTGCACCGCCGGAGAAGTTCTTCGCACTCTCAAGGAAGGAGCCGAGGTTCTTGATAACAACCTGCTGGCGCCCCACGAGCTCGTCCACCTGTGCCAGAAACTTACCTCTCTCATGCTCAAGGCATATGAGAGTCGCTTCATAGGCAGGCTTGGGCTCCCCTTCGATATGGAGAATCTCCTTAAGCTTCAGAATGGGGAGCATCTCTCCCCTGAAATTAACAAATTCACCCTGCCCCTTTACCTGATTAACATCGGCCTTTTTCGGACGGTAAGACTCGATAACCGTAAGGGTGGGTATAATGAATGTTTCGTCATTTATCTGCACAACAAGGCCGTCGATAATAGCAAGGGTGAGCGGAAGAACCAGCTTAAACACGCTCCCCTCATCCTTCTCGGAGCTCACCTCGATCTTACCGCGCAGGTTTTCGATGGAACTGCGCACAACGTCAAGCCCGACACCCCTACCTGAGACATCACTGATCTCCTTGGCAGTGGAGAAGCCCGCATCAAAGATGAGGTTTATAATCTCATTATCTGTCAGGTTGTCATCCTCTTTGATAACGCCCCTGTCGATAGCCTTCTGTCTTATTACTTCTTTATCGATACCTTTTCCGTCATCACCAATTTCTATGACGATATTTCCGCCCCGGTGGTACGCCTCAAGATGCACATGCCCTTTGGGTGACTTCCCTGCGGCTATGCGGTCCTGAACCGTCTCCACACCGTGATCTATGGAGTTCCTTATCATATGAACCAAAGGCTCGGAGAGGGCATCGACCATCGTCTTGTCTATCTCCGTTTCCTCACCCTTTATACTAAGCTCAATATCCTTGCTGGTCTTTTTGGATACGTCTCTGGCAACCATGCGCATTTTGTTGAAGGTGTCCCGAATGGGAACCATCCGCAGAGACATCACCTTGTTCTGGATCATTCTTGTGGATTTGGCCAGCGCCTCAAGGTTCCTTGCGATCTCCGGGTCGCCGATATCCCTGATCTTCTGGTTCTGGTAGAGGAAGGACTGGCTTATGACAAGCTCGCCCACTACATCAAAGAGGTCGTCGATCTTATCGGATTCCACCCTTATGAAGCTGTGGTGCGAGGAGGGCTTCTTCTTAGGCTTCTTCCCGCCATCATCCTTTGCAGGCTCTCCCTTTTTTTCAACTGGTTTAGGCGGTTCTGCCGGTTTTGCGGGCTCTGGCGGCTTCTCATCAACGGATTCAGGGGTCTCTGCACTCTCCTCCCTTATCTCAAGGTCAGGAGCCTCTCCACTGGCGGGAACGATGATCTCAGGACCCTTATCCTCCGGGTCCTCCATCTCCAAAAGCTCTTCACTGCTCTTTCGCAGAGTATCCATATCCGCATTGCTTAACTGGCGGATCTGAACTTCGGTCTCCTCAACGGTGAAGTCGAATACATCATCAACCTCTTCCATATCGGCAGGCCCGTTGGCTAAAACGGTCACACAGGTTATGTAGTTAACCTCCGGATCGTACATCTCAATGGGGGGAACCTTTGTCATATCCCAAACGGAGATGATAACGCCAAGGGTTTCGGAGATTAGCTTGATAAGTATAGTGTGGTTGTAGCCGCGGAAGTATATGTCATCCTCGAGGATGAGGCGGATAAGATAAACGTTCTCCCCCTCTTCAAATCTCTGAACCGCTTCGTATCTCGCATCCTCCGGCATTGCGGCGATATCCAGCGGCTTAAGAGGTGCCGTATCATACTTAGACTCTGCCACTATATCCAATACCTCTTGGGACTCTTCAACCACTTCCGGCGCACCCTCTACGGGAGCCGCTCCGCCACCTTCAACTGCCTGCTTGATACGTTCCATCCAGTAGTCGTAGTTTTCGGGATAGCCTTCGGTTTCGTTTATCTCCATCTCCAGAACTTCCTTGACGACATCGAAGGCCGAAAACAACAGCTCCAGCTCCTCCTCGTTGATCGCCTCGTCCCTGGAACGGTAGATATCCATAAGGTCTTCGAAATGGTGGACAAATCCGCCTATTCGTGTAAAGCCGAAGGAGTTTGCACTCCCCTTAAGGGTATGGATGCCCCGAAAAATGCTGTTAATTATATCCTTGTCCGAAGGGTCGCTCTCGAGCTCCATAAGGGCAAGGGAAACCTCCTCAACGATGGTGGAGGCCTCATCAATAAATATATGAATTATCTGCTGTCTCTTATCATCAGACATTTTGTTCTCCCTCAGCTAAAGGCCTAGTAGCGCACAGCCATCCTGCCGACACCCTCAAGCCTTACCTGTTCGCCCTCCAGCACCGGTATGGAAACATTCCCGGATTCCTTCTTAAACGCAAGGAGAATGGAGAGAAGAGCCGAGTTTTCAAGGGGCTCTTTATCAAGCTCAACAAGCTTGATCTCATCTATATGTTCCATAAGAAAGGCACCCAGTTCCTTGATGTCGTTAAACTCCATGGAAGGGCTTACCTTAAGTATTCCGTCAACTATTTCCATGGCATCACCTGCTTGCATTAGTTTCCATGGAGAGAAGCTCCTCTTCGCTGAAGATCTTCTGAAGATCTATCATCATGACAACCCGGTCCTCATTCTGGTATACGCTGTCGATGAAATCTGTGTCCACGGATGTGCCGAACTTGGGGGGTGCTGAAAGCTTGTCATGGGTGACGGGGAGAACCTCGTTGGTGGCATCCACAATGAAACCGACTTGGGTCTTCTCCGAATCATCCTCGCCGGAGCCGATGAGAACGATGATTATTATGGTCTGTGCCGTATACTCCATCTTGGGGAGATTGAACTTAAGCCGCATGTCCACAACGGGGATTATCTGGCCCCGGAGGTTTATAACGCCCTTGATATATTCGGGTACGTTCGGAACGGAGGTTATCTTCATCATTGCGATTATCTCTTTTACGCAATGAACGTTTACTCCGTAATGCTCACCGCCGAGCTCAAATGTAAGGTAACGCTCCATCTTTTCCATCTTGGTAGCTGTACGGATCTCCTCGCTGCTCATCTTAAACCCCCAGTATTTTCTTTATTGCCTTGAGTATAATCTGGTCCTGAAAGGGCTTTGTTATCCAGCCTGTAACGCCAAGCGCCTTCCCCTTTGACTTCATATCTGCTGAGGTTTCTGTGGTGAGCACCAGGATAGGCTTCTGGCGGAACCTTGAGTCCTGCTTAAGCCTTGAAATAAGCTCCAAACCCGTCATCTGCGGCATGTTTATATCCACAAACAAAAGATCGAAATCAACCTCGCCGTTCTGGGCCTTCTGAAGGAATTCAGCAGGGTTCAGGAAAGACTTGGCCTGAAGCTGACCCTTGCTGACAAGATCCTTCACAGTAAGCTCCAGCACTGCAATAATAGACCTGCTGTCATCCACAAATACAACTTTCTTCATCAGGTAAACTCCTTGAGTGTATAATAAATCTTTAATCTATTCTTTAAAAGAACTCGATATCGTCCTCGTCCCCTCCGCTTCCGCCGCCGAAAACCATTTGCAGCTGGAGGGATGTGCTGTAAAGAGAGCTGTCCAGGTAGTGTATATCCCTGGCCTCTCTGTCTATAAATATATTTGTGCGCCATGCAGCAATGTCAGATTCAAGTTCGAAAAGGAGGAGAACCAGCTTGGACTTATCATCAGCGGAGAGCTCATCGGGGTTGAGACTGTCCAGAAACGAAGCAAGATCCGCGAGAGAAAGACCAATACCTGCAAACTCCTTTAAATAATTTATGACTTTTGAATAACTGAGCAATACATTAATAATATTTCCCAGCTCTTCACGGCTTGAGCTGCCTTCAAAGTTGTATATCGCAGTGTAGAGAGCATCACTCTGCTCCTCCAGAACCTCAATATCAAGAAGCACTTCTTCAGGCAGAGAAGCAACGTATTCTGCGGCACTCTTGGCCGTTGTGTGTGTTCTCCTAAGCAGTTTAGCACGGCTCTCTTCTAGTGTATCGTCAAAGGCTGATTTATTCGATACAAACTCGGCATCCGGCTTAGGCTCTTCATATACAGGGGGCTCCTCCTGAACGGGCTCTTCCTCTTGGACATGCTCTTCGGTTTTGTCTACCTTTTCCTCTGACGGAGCTACAGGCTCCACGGGGGGCAGACTCTCCTCATGCTCCCGAGTGACAGTTATACGGACATCATCCCCGACACGCTCAACGTTATCCTTAACAAGTGAGTAAAAGGCGCTGGAGGTAAGCTTGGAGAAAGACTCGGCTACGTCTGGAAGGATAACAACAAGGTTGCGCTCATCATAGAGCACAGCCGCCTCAACGGACATATCTGCGCTTATAATGCGGTCGAAATAGTCATACAGCAGATTGAAGACCGAAAGAAAGGAGCGCCCTTTCTTAAGCCCTGACTCATGAAAGACCTTGCTCAGAAAGGTTGTGAAGCTCACAAGCCCCTCGTGGCTCTTTATCCGGAAAAGCCTTTTCTTAAGGCTTTCAAACTCGCTCTCTTTGGGGAGGTCACCCTCCTCTCTGTTTCGTATAAGCTCGATGAAATTCTTGATAATATTGCTGACCTTAGCAACACGGACAGGCTTGTTAAGATATGTAATTGCACCAGCATCAAGAAGCCTAGCCTCCGTCTCCTCTGTGGTGTCCGCTGTGATAACTATCACTGCGGCATCGGTGTAGAGGGAACATATCCTCTTTGTAGCCTGCAGTCCGTCCATCTCAGGCATCATGTAATCCATGAGCACAATGTCCGGGCGGGTTTCCTCCGCAATCCGGACGCCACTCAGGCCGTTCTCCGCTTCGTAAACGGATACTGCTGAAAACTTCCCGCAAACTCTCTTAAGGAGGATCCTGCTTTCCAGATTGTCCTCCACAATCAATATATTAATATCCCGCATAAGGCGAATCTCCATATACCTCTGTAAACTATATTCTATCACTCAGAATCTAACAAATCAAACATCTTGGAATCCATATTGATATAAAAATAAGCAAACCCAGGACTTATGGCCGGATATAATGTACTATTGAATTGCAGAGCCAATTTATATACAATTGACAACTTTAATAATACCGGCATAACCCGCCGCTGCACAGGACAGCCGATGAATTTCAGCAATCTCAGAAGATACGCATTTTTCCTGCTCTCAGACTCCATTCTCATAGCCGTATCTTTGTATCTTGCCTTCTTTCTGCGCTTCAACGCACACCTTCTGCCTGAATACCGGAACATGTTCCCTGTCTGGCTCTTTATAAGCCTTGCAGTAAAGATCGTCATGCTCCACATATTTCTCGGTTATAATATAAGCTGGCGATTCGTAGGCTTTAAGGAGGCCTCCGGCATCCTGTTTGCGAGTGTAGCCTCCACATCGGCTCTGCTCTTTCTCAACCTCCTCTTCTACCGCTATAACTCTGGGCTTTATGCACCGCTAGGCGTTATAGCCATCGACTTCTTCCTCACATTCTTCCTTATAACAACGCTCAGGGTCTCCAAACGCTTCTACTACGAAGTGCTCAAGTTCCGCAAAGGGGGTAAAAAGGCAGTTATCATAGGTGCCGGAGAGGCTGGAGAAAGGATAGCATCCGAGCTTATGCGCTACTCCAGCAGTGATACACACCCCGTAGCCTTCTTCGATGATGACAGGAAGAAATACAAAACAAAGATACACAACATACCCGTTGAAGGTAACCTTGAGCAGGTATCGGACTACTGCAGAACAAACTCAGTGAGCACTGCTATAATCGCCATATCCGGCGCATCCCATAACATGATACGAAAGCTCTACGACCAACTCCACTACGTTGGTGTGCGGGAGATCAAGATCGTACAGAATATGGCGAATATTGATGAGAACACAAACCTTACCAAACAGCTCCACGATATCAACATCGAAGATATCCTCTCACGCCAGACGGTAAACGTGGACAAAGACAGCATCGGGCGTTTCATCGAAGGCAAGAGTGTACTGGTGTCCGGCGCCGGAGGCTCCATAGGCTCTGAGATAGTCCGGCAGCTGCTGAGCTTTTACCCCGGCAGGGTTATTGCACTGGATATAGACGAAACTGAGCTTTTCTATCTCGGCTACGACATATCCGACAAACTGTCCGGCTCTTCCGTGGATTTTGTGCCCTTCGTATGCGATGTAAAGGACACCGAAAAGTTAAGAAAGCTCTTCAGTACATACCCCATAGATATCGTGTTCCATGCGGCAGCCTACAAGCATGTCCCCCTTATGGAGGAGTTTCCCGAAGAGGCTGTTAAAACAAACATATTCGGAACCCGCACAATGGCAGGTCTCGCCTCGGAGTTTGGTGTTGAAAAGTTTATTAATATATCAACGGATAAGGCGGTTAACCCCACAAGCATCATGGGCGCAACCAAGCGCATGGCGGAGGAGATCTGCTCCAGTCTCAGTACGGATTCCGGCACTTCCTTCATGAGTGTACGCTTCGGAAACGTACTGGGGAGTCGTGGAAGCGCAGTGCCCATCTTCCTTGAGCAGATAAAAAGAGGGGGACCGGTAACCGTAACCCATAAGGATATGAAGCGATACTTTATGACCATCAACGAAGCGGTGCTTCTTGTGTTTCAGGCGGCTGAGATGGGGAACGGCGGGGAGGTCTTTGTCCTTGAGATGGGGGAACCGGTCAGCATAGTGAAGCTTGCGGAGGACCTTATCCGCCTCAACAACCTGACACCATACACCGATATAGATATACAGTTCACCGGGCTACGGCCGGGAGAGAAGCTTTTTGAAGAGCTCCTCACCGCAGAGGAAGGTACATCCAAAACCGGACACCATAAGATCTGGACAGCCAAAAAGGATAAACCGAAAACCGCAGAGGAGATGGAACTCATGCTTAATAGGATAAAGGAGTCCGCCGGAACACCGGGGGTCTTAAAGAATACACTGAGGGAGTTTGTCCCGTTCTACAAAGGTTCCCCAAAGGAGGGTTCATGAACAGCATCATACATGAAACCGCCGCCATAGGCGACAATTGCACCATCGGCAACTTTACAACCATATCCGAGAATGTAACGGTGGGCGAGGGGTGCGTTATCGGCAACAACGTTGTGATCCACCCAGACAGCATCATAGGCGACAATGTTCGCATCGATGACCATGCCGTAATAGGGAAGCTCCCTATGAGAGCGGCAAACAGCGCCATCACAAAGGAGATGGAGCTTAGCCCGGCGAATGTGGGAAGTAACTGTATCATCGGCACATCCACTGTTATATACAGGGGGTGTACCCTTGGCGAGAAGGTGCTTGCGGCGGATCTTGCCACTGTCAGAGAGAATGTCACAGTGGGGAGCTACACCATCATAGGCCGGGGTGTTGCCATCGAAAACCTTGTGGAGATAGGAAGCTATTGTAAGATTGAAACAAACGTATACATCTGCGCCTATTCAGAGATAGCAGATTACTGCTTCGTTGCGCCGTGCGTGGCTACATCCAACGATAACTTCCTGGGTCGGAGTGAGAAACGCTTTGAACTTTACGGCGGTGTTCGGATTAAGAAAGGTGGACGCATAGGCGTCAACGCTACTATACTCCCCGGAAAAACCATCGCCGAGGACACTGTTATCGCCGGCGGAGCACTGCTCACAAAGGATACCGAGCCGGAAAGCATATACGCCGGTACGCCTGCGAAATACTTCCGGGATGTTCCGGAGGATGAGCTTCTAAAAAACCAGAAACCGAAGGAGAAAAAGTGAAACGATTTGCCCTGATCGGTGCGGCGGGATACATCGCACCAAGACATATGAGAGCCATAGCGGACACAGGAAACACACTCGTTGCTGCCACAGACCCCCACGATTCGGTGGGCATTCTGGACAGCTTCTCGCCGCATGCTGATTACTTCAAAGAGTTCGAACGGTTCGACAGACATATAGAAAAGCTTCGCCGCAAAGGTGAGGGGCATAAGGTAGATTATATCTCCATATGCTCACCCAACTATCTCCACGATGCACACATTCGCTTTGCCCTACGCAACGATGCGGAGGCGATCTGTGAAAAACCCATTGTTCTCAACCCTTGGAACCTGGATGCTCTCAAGGAGCTTGAGGAGGAGACGGGCAAGGGTATAAACAATATCCTCCAGCTGAGGCTCCACCCCTCTATCATAGAACTGAAGAATGAATTCGCAGGTTCAAAGAAGAAACACGAGATAGACCTCAGCTACATAACAACAAGGGGCAACTGGTACCTCTATTCATGGAAGGGGAGCCTTGAGAAATCCGGCGGGCTCACAACAAATATAGGCGTCCATTTCTTCGACATGCTCATATGGATCTTCGGTTCTGTGCAGAAGTCCGAACTGCATATCAATGACGACAAAAAGCAGGCTGGGTACCTCGAGCTTGAGAACGCAAGGGTTCGCTGGTATCTCTCCATCGACAGAGAGGATCTCCCCGAACAGGCTGTAAAGGAGGGGAAGCCCACCTTCCGCTCCATCACCGTCGACGGCAGAGAGGTTGAGTTCTCCGGCGGTTTCACTGATCTCCACACCCAGAGCTATCAGAGAATACTCGAAGGGGAGGGATTCAGCATAGAAGAAGCCCGAGCCTGCATACAGACCGTTTACGACATACGCCATGCGGACGTTCAGGAAGGGACCCTCCTTCACCCCTTCACCGAAAGGTATATGGAGAGTAAATGAACGACTTAATGAAAAGAGCATTTGATATCTCTCTGTCTCTGTTCGGCATTATCATATTCTTTATCCCAATGCTTGTTATTGCAATGCTGATCAAGAAAGAGGACGGTGGACCTGTTCTTTATAGAGGCGTTAGAGTTGGAAAAAACAACAAAGACTTCAAGATGAATAAGTTCCGAACCATGTTTGTTGATGCTGATAAGATTGGCCCCTCGTCCACAGGGGAAGACGATCCACGTATAACAAAAATCGGTTCATTCATAAGAAGATATAAGCTGGATGAACTTCCTCAGCTTTTCAATGTTCTCTTTGGTTCCATGAGCTTTGTAGGACCGAGGCCACAGGTGCGCTGGGCTGTGGAAGGCTACAGCGATAAAGAGATGCGACTGCTTGAAGTTCGTCCAGGAATAACTGATTTCGCATCAATCAAATTCAGTAACGAAGGGGAGATCCTTAAAGGTTATGATGATCCGGACAAGGCCTACATGGAGCTAATTCATCCTGAAAAAACAAGACTCGCCCTGAAATATATCGATAACAGAAGTGTACTTCTCGACGTAAAAATACTCTGGATGACCGTTCTTGCTGTTATGGGCAAAAAGGTAACAGTAGATTAGGAGGAGAGGGAAAGAAGAATATCCTCCACTTTTTTCATCTGCGTTTTATAATCTCCACGCTCAAGGATAAGCTTTCTATTGTATTCTGCGGCACTCTCCCGAAATGCTTCATCATTCAATGCCAAGCCAATATACTTTTCGAAATCATCATAGTTGTTGAATAGGTAACCGTTCACACCGTGCTTGATCCACTCTCGGTTTGAGGGTATATCACTAACCACAGGGAAGCACCCCGATCCTATCGCTTCAAGAAGGGACAGGGATGTACCGTCCGACATAGTTGCGCTCACGTAGACCTTAGTTCGACCGAGCTTTTCAAGCAGGTTTCCATGATTGATATATTTCACGAAATCTATACCCGGGTTTTCATTCTGAATTATATCGAAACGTTCATCCGATATATGTGGCAGTGCTACGAATATCTTTTTCCCACCAAACTGGTCTTTACCCAAAGAATGGAGTATGTCATCTATGCGCGAATTAGGCACATAAGCTCTGTTTGAAATAATATCGGTATCCCTGACCTTCTCCGACATCAGCTTTTCTGTTTCAATGCCATACTGGCCGGTAAATACTGCTAAACTCGGCACAAGATCCCTTACGGCAACGGATATCTGTCTGGAAACAGCAAACACATACTCGGCTCTCTTAAGGACAAACCGGTTAACATGTTTCATTATCCCCGGTAAAGGCGGTGCAAGGATATCGCTCCCATGGCAGACGACAGTCATAGGGATACCTGTTCCAATATTGGCAAGTGATGTCACCAGCCCCATACTGTAAGAAAAATGAACATTAAGGACATCCGGCCTTTCTCTAATGATAATACGCCTGAGCTCAGGTATTCCTTTGAGGTAATGGTAGTTTCCTCCTTTCACGCTCACTTCCCTGTCACCAAGATAATAAACATATTCGCAATCGGTTTTGTTCTCTCTGCTGAATGTGCAGATAATGGTTTCATACTTTTTGTCAAAGTAGTCCACCCATTTTTTTATATGGATAGAAGAAGCATCACCAACAAACAGAATTTTCACAAAAGACTCTCCATAAATTCAAGACGTTTCTTCTCCTTTACGGATACATCCAAATTATTTTTGGCAAACTCATGGGCCTGCCTGCGCAACTCATTGTTCATATGCGCTTTGTGTAAAAAGGCTTTTATCTCTTCTATAGAGGAAAGGATATCCTCCTCGTAGTGGCCGAGTTTTAATGCAAAGGGTTCTTCGCCGGAAAGATCCACTTCATTATATGCATATACAACAGGAAGCCCAAGCGAAAGGTACTCCCTTACCTTAAGAGTACACGCATCCTTCAGCCCCTTCCTTATCCATGCCAATGTCCCGAAGCCAACATCACAACCGGACAAAAGGTCCTCGGGTTCACTCATAAACCCGTGATAAAATATGTTTGCCTTACTATCACCTTCACCACCGATTATATGGAAATCACACTCGGGAATCTGCTGTGCAATCTTAAGCAAAATATCGGTGCCCTGCCATGGCTGTTTCAGCGTTCCAATAAATGCTGCTTTTGGTCTTTGTCCTTCATTTTGAATATTCAATGGGTCGGGGACACTTATACCGTTCCCAAGTACAAGACTTCTTGCTTCATGTTTAAATCTGTCTCTAAGTTCTTCCGTAACAAATACAAACCCGTCAGGTATATCTAATACAAGATTTCTTGTTGCTCTGTTGTAGACCCCGAAAGATCTCCCGGATAAATCGTACTCTTCTCTATCGTCAGCATTAATTTCCATTACAACCTTAAATCTTTTTAAAGCTTGTTTAAGGAATGGTACGTAAAAATGATACCGGAGATAGACAATATCCCAGTCGCCTTCTTTGAGGGCGTCCTTTAGGTTCAATCCCCTTCCAAAAACTCCATATCTATATTTTTCACCAGAGGCTGTGGACACAAAGGAATCCAGAGTCTGCCAAGTGTGAGAATAGATTGAATATAAATCAACCTCATGGCCTAACTTTTTCCATAAGGATGCCTGATCTACAATTTTTTTACTAACTCCGGTTTTGTCCTGTAAATCTCTTTCGCATACGTAGAGAATCTTCACACGTCACTCCCTGTCAATCTTAGAAACTGTTTTGTAATAAGTATCTGCGGAAAGCTTGGATGAATTGTGCCAAAGTAAAGAACCGCCTCCATATGTGGCTTTGCTTTCTTCGATATACTCAAATAATCTCTTTTCAGAATACCTCATATACGATGTAACAGTAGCATCCATCAGATAAAGGGGGTGCTCACGAAGCCGGAGCATCAGTCTTTGCTCAACATCAAAAACCGAATAAGGTTTGCCTGTACCGCACCGGTAGCCGGGTTTTTCAGCAAAACCGCAGGTATAATCCTCACTTATCCCGGCATCCTCAAGTTTCCGCCATGTTTCTGGTACAGAAAAACGAAGGAAATGATTCCTTGATTTCGTTATTTCAGCACCTACAATATTCTCGAGGATATCCTTCTCACTTCTGTAAAGGTTTTCAATATCTGCGTTGTAAGAGAAATGTATGCCTAATTCGTGCCCCCTCTCCTTCACATGCTCAATAATCCGCTTCACTCTTCTATCATGCTTTGTATTAAAAGGTGGATCATACTCCCCTTTTCCCCCTGTCATGAAGAAGAAGACCGCTCTTTTACCGAACTCTTCAGCTATGTCCATAAAGCTGTCGAAACGGTCGAAGGGATCCTTCTTTCTGCCGGCGATAACCGTTGATATATCATAAATATTTCTAACAACAGCTTGTAAATCCCCTCTTTTTGCAGGTGCAAATGTATTCTTAAATGTAAAAGAGTTCAGTCCGTAGCAGTAAGGATAATCTATATCGTGGGTAAGCTCTGTAATTCGCTCAGGCTTACTAAGATCAAAATATGATGCAAGAAAAGCCGTATAGTCATCCACAAGAGCCCTGTGATATACCCCAAGCTTTTCTGCTACTGAGTTCTTGAGCTGGAACCTGCCGTGTTTGTCCTCCACAGTCTCCTGCATCTCCTCTATACGTGTCAGCATGAAGAAGGCGGAACCGAAAATATCAATGCCTAGTGTATTACCAGAGGAATCGCCGGAACCGTAAAGTCCACAAATATTTCCGTATTCCGTGTCTATGCTTATGAGCTGGTCCGGCAAAATCTCACTACTTTCGAGACCTTTATCCTTTAAGAGTGGAAGGAAACTGTCATCGAAAGAAAGGGAGCGACCTGCATCTGCAATAGTCCACTTTTCACAGTCAGAACGTAACTCCAAGGTGTAAGGTGCCCTCAGCATCTCTGTAAAAAGAACAAAACAAATGTATTCTCTCTCTTCCCTCATTCCTTCGGGTGCTGTAATCTTGAACATAATGAATCATATTCGTAATAATTGTATTCAGCAAGATACAATATTATGCTAAAATTTGTTCTGTTTTACAGATATTAAAAGAGGTTTACAATGCCGGGTAAAAATAAACTCACCAAGGAAAACCCCTTTGCAACCAACCGCGAGGCGGAGGCTGTGGAGGATTATCAAAGAATATTTGAATCCTCAGAGGATGATACAAAAACGAAGCTGAGACACTTCCCCAAATACGTCCGCAGGCAGGATATGACCAAGTTCCTCGCACGCTATGAGATTTTTAAAAGAGTTTTGAATGTTAAGGGTTCTATCATTGAATGCGGCGTTTTCAAAGGATTTGGCATGTTCAGCTGGGGACATTTCAGCGAGATACTGGAGCCGAACAACCTCACCAGAAGGATATACGGATTCGACACCTTTGAGGGTTTTCCTACTATATCCGAGCAGGATAAAACATCCCTCGGCACACCCGAAAAAGGTGACCTCGCCTCCCACGCCCTTGAAGAGCTAGAGGATTTGAAAGGTGCCTTCGACAAAAACCGCTTCCTCGGCCATATGGAAAAGATGCGCTTCGTGCCAGGCAAGGCGGAAGAGAGCATCCCAAAGTTCTTGGAAGAAAACCCGCACACGGTTGTGAGCCTTCTCTTTATGGACTTTGATCTTTATGAGCCCACAAAGGTTGCCCTTGAACACTTTGTGCCAAGGATGCCCAAAGGGTCTGTCATAGCCTTTGACGAACTGGACAATCCGCTCTGGCCCGGCGAAACCCTTGCACTTCTGGACAGTATAGGCATAAACAACCTGCGCCTTGAGCGCTGCGACTTCGACCCTTACGTGGGATTCGCAGTTATAGACTAGGCATAGAATCCGGCTATGGTGTCTGCGACATATTCCGCCTTCTCCGTCTCAAGCTCGGGATAAAGGGGTAGAAGCAGGCATCTGCTGAAGAACAGCTCAGTTCTCGGCAGGGAGACATCAAACCCGAGCTTCTCAAACTGATGGACCCCCTTGCCACCCCATTGGCGGGGTGTCTGGATACCTTTATCAGCCAGATACTTCTCCAGCGTCTCCCTGTTCTCCGCCTCAATCTCATAGTTCTGGAAAACATCACGGTGTCCGTCACCGTCATAGGCGGGGAGCACCAGCTGCTCTATTCCTTTCAGTTTATCGTGGTAGATCTTTGCTAATACACGTCTCTTCTCAATATTTTCATCCAGCCTGGTGAGCTTATAGTCGAGTATAGCGGCATGGACGTTATCCAGACGGCTGTTAAGCCCCCACATAACTATCTCGCCGCTGG